>JAZDIG010000072.1:0-7941 GCA_043805105.1 Candidatus Glassiibacteriota bacterium
AGAGGCGTGGCCCGCACCGGCCGCAAACCCTCGGCGCTCGCCACCGCCGGCGCCTCCACCACCGCCTCCTCCGGCAGGTTCGCAAACCGCGCGGCATTGGGCAGGTTGGCCGAAAAGATCCGCCCCGAGTTGGTGCGGATACTTTCGATGATGTCGATCACCTGTTCGTGTTCGCCCGAGCTGTGGCGCAGCAGGCTTTCATCCAGCGGCCGGTCGGAAAGGGTCTGCTCGCTCATGATCGCGAACTCGCGGTCCCCCCCGGCGATGGTGCATTCGAAGCTGTAGCTTTCGGTGCCGAGCGTCCGGCCGAAATAGCCGCCCCGGCGCAGGAATGTGCCGCCGAAAAATTCGGTGACATGCCGGTCCATGGCCGCCGGGAATGCGCCGAAACTCTCAAGAAAACCCCAGCTCGCCGGGTTCAGCTCCTCGGGGTCCTCCGGCGGACGCTGCCATTTCCAGTCTTCGAGGAATTTTTCCGCCAGGCTGCCCCAGACCCGCTCACGGGCCAGCTTGCCCTCGGCGATCTCCAGCAGCCGGCCCTTGGCGTCCTTCCCGTCCACCTCGGTCCTGACGAACCAGGTGAGATGGTTCAGCCCCACCGCCTCGAAATGAAAACGCGGCCTGGGTACGCCGAGCTGTCCCGCCAGGTAATGCCCCACCTCGTCGACTCCGTGGCAGAGTCCCACCACCGGTGCCCCGGTGGCCTTGCGTATCGCCCGGCAGACCGCGGTCATGGGGTTCGAGTAATTGAAAAAGAGCGCGTCCGGGCACTGGGCCAGTACGTCCCCGGCGATCGCCACCATGGCCGGGATCATCCGCATGGCCCGGGAGGTACCGCCGGGGCCCACGGTGTCGCCCACCGGCTGGAACACGCCGAACTCGCGCGGGATCAGCACGTCCGCTTCCCACCCCCGGCGTCCGCCCACGCCCACTGTGCAGATTACCGCGGTCGCGCCGGAAAGTACGTCCCGGCGGTCGGTGCTGGCGGCAAGCTTCACCGGCGCCTGCCGCGCCTGAATCATCTTGCGGGTCATTCTTTCGGCCACTTCCAGGGCCGATTGGTCGATATCCACCAGGGCCAGTTCCGCCTCCCAGCCGCTGGCCAGCAGGTCCGCCACCAGTCCGGCGGTGAACATGGCACTGCCTGCGCCGATTATCACTACCTTTTCTTTCATCTGTCCCACCTCGTTATAAGTTCGATTCCCGGTTCCACGATCCAGTCAAATTAAACCAGAGGCCGGCAGGAGGCAAATGGCAAATTGAAAATAATTTACTATAGCTTGACAAATCGTATCGTTTATGGCTATAATATTATTGATAAACGATAAATATTTATTTTATATTAATAAAATACTCGCCTTTTCTAATATTCAATCTCCTACATTCCCAGGAGGTCTGTTATGGCCGGAAGGAAAATGCCCATTCTTACCAGGATGGCGGTTTTCGTGGTTGAAGCCAACTGGTACTTTACCCTGGCCATGTGCGTTTTCGTCCTGATCGTAACAGTATTGATGATCGCCGGGCCCGGCTTTATCAAACGTTATCGGCCGGTGCTCGTACCAGCCGACATCACCTATTTCGAAAAGTACGAGAAGTATTTAAAAAACAACGAACCTCAACCCGCTGAAGGGGAGCTTCAAATCCTCGCTTATTTCAACGGAGTAATTGTGCTCAATACCCAGGATGATTTTGAACGCTTTTTTGGTGCGGGGCTCATGCTGTCCGTTGTGTTTCTTTGGCTTGTGCTTGCCTGGAATCTGCGAAAAATCCTCAGGTCGTTCAAGACCGGACAGCCTTTCAATCTGGAGACAATTCGGAGGATCCGGTATATCGGCCTGGCTGTACTGGGGATGGAGCTGGGGAATTGGGTAATAGCGCTGACCACCGGGCTTAAATATGTCGGTCGACTGAATATTCCGGAGGCTGAGATATCGTTACGTTCAATCCCCAATATATATTTTTTACTTCTCGGCCTTCTCATCCTGGTCCTGGCTCAGATTTTCGAGCTGGGTGTGAGGCTTCAGGAAGACAGCGACCTGACGGTATAGAGAGGCAAAGACTTACTGCTGGGAGAATGTATTAGTTTGTCTCTATTCAGATTCTAAATTACTCGAATCAACGGTTGAAAAAGCTCTGCAATTTAAAGATTGTCTTATTGGAGCGTGTAGAAGCCTCGTAATTTCCATCGCGGCCCACGAAATGATTCCGGTGGCAGGCAGGCCATTTCGAGGACTGGCGAGGGGAAATGAGCGGCGGAGTCCTCGAAGGCGACCGCCGGCGAAGCGAAGTAGAAGACTTCAATGCCTGGAATAACCTTTGGTTCTTTTTCAGTTATGAAAGAACTGGTTTTGCTTCTTTTGCCACCAAAAGAAGTTTCAAAATTGTCTTTGTGCTTTGCGGTAAAAAGATTTCCCCCTGGGGAGTTATGCCTATCCGCGTAAACCTCGACCTGATGCTCGTGCGCCGGAAAATGTCGCTCACCGAGTTGAGCGAGAAAGTGGGAGTCACCCTGGCCAACCTGTCGGTCCTCAAGACCGGCAAAGCCCGCGCCGTGAGGTTTTCCACCCTGGAGGCGGTCTGCCGCGCCCTGAGCTGCCAGCCGGGAGACCTCCTCGAATACGCTCCGGATGGATCCGGCCAAGAGGATTGATTTTTCCCCGCCGGGGTTTTATTTCATACCACACGCGACCACGGTATGAACCAGGGGTGAATTTCCGGTTTCCGAGGAGTGTGGCGATGAAAAACATCCGGACTGGATTTGTTTTTATCATAGTTTCATTTCTGCTTTTCTCCTGCGCCAAAAAAGAGCCGCCGGCCCCGGCGCTGGAGGTTCTGCGCCTGCCCCTTTACGGCCTGTTCGAATCCGCGCTCAATAACATGGCGCTTTTGGATAATGCCTTCCAGGACGTCGAATTGCGGGGGGAGTTTACCGCTCCCTCCGGCAAGCTGATTCACGTCTCGGGATTCTATGACGGAGGCCGCACCTGGAAGATCAGGTTCATGCCGACCGAAACCGGCACCTGGTTCTACAACGCCTCTTTCAGCGATGGCACGCGGGGTGAAACGGGTTCGTTCGAATGCGTCGAACAGGGGGCGTTTCCCGGCCCCTGGAAACAGGACCCGGACAATCCCCGCTGGCTGATCAGCTCCACCGGCAAGCACTTCCTGCCCGTGGCCGTGTACGCTAACTGCCATATCAATGAGCTTGACTGGAAAGACTTGATCGCCTGGTGCAAGGCCAAAGGCTACAACACCATAGTCACGCCGACTTTCAACGCCACGGTTTGGGGCAATGGCTGGGGCAACCGCACCGCCTTCGCCGCTCGCCCCCTGGACCGGCTCGAAACGGTCAAGACCGATGAAAACAAGATGGTAGTCTACGATCGTTACAATCTGGATGCCTGGAAACAGTGGGATAAGATGATCCTGGATGCGGCGGGCGCCGGGATTTACATCGCGCCGTCCGAGGGGCCTGGCGGCAGGTACGGCGGCCAGGCGAAAGGAAACTACCCCCCCGATGAGCTGGCCTTCTATCCCGAGCTGCGCGACCGGTTTGACAGCCAGGCCAATAAAAACTTCATCCGCTACCTCATCGCCAGGCAGGCCGCTTTCTGGAACATCGCCTACTGGTCGCTGGGCAGCCCCGAAGTTTCTGATTTCGCTGTCACCGATGAACAGGAATTCCTCGAATACGGCCGCTACCTGGCCCAGGTCAGCCCGGACAGCCGGATGATCGCCGCCCGGGACGGTGATCTGCGAAATGGCCGTGAGCGCCGCTGGCTGAGCCGGCTCGACATTCCGGCCGTACGCAAGCTCAATACCGTCCAGACCGCGCCGGGCGATTTCAATGACTCCCGCTGGCAGGCGGCCCGGCCCAACAACGACCTGGCCCTGAATGCCTGGGGCAATCCCCCGGAATACGGCGGTTTCCCGGTGCTGGCCACCGCGGGCCTCTGGGAGGGACAGGCCCGGGCGGATAAGCCCCTGCGGATTATCTGGAGCTTTATCGCGGCGGGCGCGCACACGATCTGGGCCGACTGGCGGCCTGCAGCCGATGGCCGCTCGTCAGGCTCGAGAGGCCGCTGCTGGACGCCGCTGGTCGGAATCGACGTCCACCTTTTCACCCTCGACCGCCTGGGCGCCGGTTGCGTCGGGGATGAACAGTTGGCTCTGGCCGCCGGGCACCTGCGCGAGTATGAATACTGGAAAATGAAGCCGCACAACGAACTGGCGGCCGGCGGGGCCGAGGCTTACTGTCTGGCCGAACCGGAACGCCAGTACCTGGTCTACGCCCCGGCCGGCGGCAGCCTCAGGCTCGACCTGGGCCCCGGAGCCGCCAAATACACCGCCCGCTGGTTCGACCCGCGGGAGGGCGCTTATACCCCCGCCGGCGAAATCACCGGTGGGGCAGTGCATGACTTCGCGGCCCCGGACGGCCGCGACTGGGTGCTGTCCCTGCGCCCGGCGAGAAATTGACTGCGGACCGCACCGGGCTGAATCCAGACTCTTTGGCCGGGAACAGTCCCGGCCTTTTCTTTCCATACAATTTTCCGGACCGGCCAGATGAACCGTCTCGTCCGTTCTCTCGCCGATTTCTGTCTCGCCCATCCCCTGGCAGAAAAATGGCTCCTCGCTCCCGACCGCCGCACCGGCCATGCCTGGCTGGTCAGCGTCGCCGCGGCCGGTGTGCCTGCCGCCAATGTCCGGGTCACCACTCTCCGGGCCGCCGCCGCCGAATTCGCTGAAAAGGAACTCTCCAGGCAGGGGCTGGAAAAGATCGGCCGGACCGGTATCGAATTCCTGGTCGGCCGGGCGCTGGCCGGGCTGGCCGGCCGGGAAAAGTCCTACCTCTTCAGCCTCGAACCCACCTACGAGCTGATCCGCCGCTTCGCCGACACTGTCGAGGAGCTGCGCCTGGCCGGGGTCGGCCCGGACAGCTTGCGGGACGGAGCTTTCGAGGTGACGGCCAAGGCCCGGGAGCTGCGGCAGCTGCTGAATGCCTGCCAGGCTCTCCTGGCCGGCCGCTACGCCGACCACGCCGGTATCCTCGGGCTGGCCGCCAAGGCGCTCGCCGGCTCGGAGCTCTTCACCCGCCGCGACCTGTACGCCCTGCTGCCGGAAGACACCGAACTGGCTCCCCTCGAAGAAAATTTCCTCGCCGCTTTTCCCCAGGGCCGGGTTGTCAGGCTCGAAGTGGACCGGCCCGGCAGTCCGCCCTCCGCCGATTCCGCTGCCGATACCCGGTTCCCCGGACGCCGGCTGGAATGCCCGGCCGCCATGCGGATCTTCCGGGCCGTGGGCGAGGCCGGCGAAGTGCGCGAGGCGTTCAGAAGAATTCTGGAAGAGGGCTACCGCCTGGATGAAGTGGAGCTGGTGCACACCGACCGGCAGGCCTACGTCCCGCTGATTGTGGAGCTGCTCCAGGCCGCTCTGCCCGGCAGTCCGCTGGGACCGGAAGCGCTGCCGGTGAGTTTCGCCGAGGGTCTGCCGGCCGGGCTTTCGCGGCCCGGCCGGGCCCTGGCCGGCTGGCTGGCCTGGATCGAGGCGGATTGCCCTCAGGCCGGCCTGGTCCGGTTGTTGGAGGAGGGTTTGATCCGGGTGGATGGCCTGGACGAGGAACGCTTCGGCTACCCCTACCTGGCCGATCTGCTGCGCCGGCCGGCCGTGGGCCTGGGGATCGGCCGCTACCGGGAGGGGCTGCGGCGCTGGCTGGCCTCCCTGGAAAGAAGACGGTCGACCTCCGGCCCGGCGGACGATGCGGAAACCTCGCTGCGGCCAGTGGCTGATAAGGAGATCGAAGCGGCCCGGCTGTTGTGCTCCACCATTGAATCTCTGGCGGCAATCCACCCGCCTGGGCTGGCTGCCGATACCGGCCGGCACCTAACCTGCGTGCGGGCGTTCGTCGACCGCTTCACCCGCCGGCTGACCGAATTCGACGAGTACGCCCGTCGGGCTCTGCTGGATGAGCTGGACGAGCTTATGGGCTGGGTGGGCCGCGAGGGTCCGCCGCAGTTCGACCTCACCGGCTGCCTCGCCGCCCTGGCCGACCGGGTGCCGGTGATGGGTTCCGGGCCACAGCCGGGCAAGCTGCACGTCTGTCCGATTCAATCCGGGGGTCATTCCGGTCGGCCGCTGACTTTCGTGGTGGGACTCGATGATGGTCGCTACCCCGGAGTGCGCAGCCCGGACCCACTTCTATTGGACTCCGAGCGCGAGAGGCTTTCGACCGGCCTGGTCACTTCGCACCAGAAGCTGGCCCGCAAACTCGAGGCTTTCGACCGGCTGGTTGCCCGTCTGCGCGGCTCGGCTGTCTTCAGCTGGCCCTCTGTCGATCCGGTCGAGGAGCGGGAGGTGTTTCCCGGCGCGGTGCTGCTGCCCCTCTACCGCCGGATTTCGGGGGATGCGGAGGCCGATCTGGCGAAAATGATCGGAAACCTCGGCCAGCCGGCCTCCTTCGCCCCCGAGCTGCCGGACCGGGCGCTCGCTGAAACCGAATGGTGGCTCGCCGCTCTTTGCGCAGGCACTCCGGACCCTCGGCTGGCGGCCGCGGTCGGCGCGCGCTACCCGCATCTGGCGCGGGGCGGACTGGCCGAGGCCGGCCGGGACAGCGGCGAATTCACCCCCTGGGATGGCTTCGTGGCCCGCCTGGACCTGGAGCACGATCCGCTGACCGGAGAGGGACCGGTGCTGAGCGGCAGCGGGCTGCAAGACCTGGGAGCCTGCCCGCTGCGCTATTTCTACCGCTACCTGCTGGACCTCGAACCGCCCCTCGACCCGGAAGTGGACCACTCTCTCTGGCTCGACCCGGCCGCCTCCGGCAGCCTGCTCCACGAGCTGTTCCACGATTTCCTGACCGGACTGGCCGCCCTGGGAGAGCCACCGGAGTACGGCGGCCGGCACTGGGAGCGGCTCAAAGCGCTGCTTGAGGGCCTGGCGGCGGACTACCTTAAGCAGTTCCCGTCTGCCGGGGAGGGCCCCTTCCGCCGGCGAATGCGGATGCTGGAGGACACCGCCCGCGTGTTCCTGGCCGAAGAGGCAGAAAATTATCCACGAAGGCGGCCGGCCTGGCTCGAAGCCTCGGTGGGGCTCCCCCCGGCCGAGCACCCCACCGCTGTCGATTCTCCGGAACCCCTCGCCGTTCCCCTTCCGGATGGCGCTGTCGTGCGTCTGCGCGGCCGGATCGACCGGATCGACCGGGAAAACGACGCCCCTGAAAGCTATTCCGTCACCGATTACAAGACCGGCAGCTCTTCCACCTACGAATTGAAAAAGCCTTTCGACTGCGGCCGGCGGATGCAGCCCCTGGTCTACCTCGAACTGGCCGCCCGCCGGATAGCCCAAATTGTGGGACCGGCGGCGCGGGTGACCGGTTTCAGCTATTTTTTCCCCGGCGTCCGGGACCGGGGCTTGAGGCTCACCTGGGAGCGGGACCGGCTGCAGGAGGGCTACCGGATACTGGAGAAGCTGGTCCGCCTGGCGTCCTCCGGCGCTTTCCCCTCGACCGACAACGCTGACCGGGACTGCCGTTTCTGCGATTTCCGGATGCTCTGCGGCAGCGACCTCGCTCAAATGGCCGGAAACTGCCGCCGCAAGCTCGAAAACCAGGCCAACCAGGTTCTGGCCCCCTTCCGGGAGCTGAGGTCCCGTGAATGAACGCACAAAAATAATCCCTCCGGACCAGCCCCAGCGCGCTCTGATCGAGACCTGCCTGGAGTTTAACCTGCTGGTGGAGGCGGCCGCGGGCACGGGCAAGACCACCGGGATGGTGGCCCGCATGGCGGCCCTGATCTCTTCCGGCCGCTGCCGGCCGGAGAACCTGGCTGCGGTCACGTTTACCCGCAAGGCGGCCGGCGAATTGCGCACCCGCTTCCAGCGCAAGCTCGAAGAGCTGGCCGCGGACCAATCGTTCGCCGGCCGGGGGGAGCCGGCCTTCCGCGAGGC
>JAZDIG010000073.1:0-18723 GCA_043805105.1 Candidatus Glassiibacteriota bacterium
GCGGATCGCGCTCGCGAATCCCTCGGATCACGGTGGTCTTCCCGGCGCCGCTGGGCGCACTGATGACCACGATGAATTTTTTCATGCCGAGTTGTTCTTCCAATTACCCCTCGCTGCCCATTAACGCCGGTCCCGGGGCCGGCCTTTTTATTCGATGTTTTCGACCTGTTCCCGGACTCTTTCCAGCTCCTCCTTGACCCCCACCATGAGCTGGGCGATTTCGGCATCGTTGGCCTTGGAGCCCACGGTGTTCGCCTCGCGGTTCAGCTCCTGCAACATGAAATTGAGCCTTCTGCCCACCACGCCGCCCGCGGTGATCGTTTCCCGCATCGCCCCCAGGTGCGTCCTGAAGCGCACGTCCTCTTCGCTGAAGTCCCATTTATCGGCATAATAGGTGATTTCAGTCATCAGGCGGTTTTCATCCAGCGTGTTCTGCACCGCGGCCAGGATTTTCTCCCGCAGGGCGTCCGCCAGCTTTTTCAGCCGGTCCGGGGCCCCGAGACAGGCGCTTTCCATGTGGGCGGCCATGACGTCGAGGCGTTCGAGCAGGTCGGCTGCCAGGGCGTTGCCTTCCCGCCGGCGCATCACCACCAGGGCTTCCAGCGCTTGGCTGGTCGCCTGTTCCACGCCCTGCCAGAGCTGGCTTTCGTCGTACTCCACGGTCTCGCTCTTGAAGACGTCGGGCAGGCGGCTGAAAGTGTCCACGGTCGGCTTGCCCTCGATGCCGTACTCGCGGCCCATTTTTTCGAAAAGATCGAGGTAGCGCCGGATCACTTCATCATTGGCCACGATGTGGGCCGTGTTCTCCTCGGCCGCCTCCCAGGTGAGTTGGTAGTTGATGTAGCCGCGGCTGATCTTAGACTTGACGAGGTCCTTGATCGCCGGCTCGAAGACCGAAAACACCCGCGGCGTGCGGATCGCAAAATCGATGTAGCGATGGTTGACGGTGCGGATTTCTACGGTAAAGGTCCCGCATGCCACCACCGCTTCACCCCTGCCGAAACCGGTCATACTCGAGATCATTTTTTCTCCATTTTGAAATCCGCCTGCCTGTCCGGGCCGGACAATTCAATCTTCCCGCTTAAAGCTCAGCCGCCGGTATTGTAACGCGGGAGGTAGCAGGAAACCAGAAGAAATCCGTTATCGCCTGTGCGGCTGCCGCGCAGGGTGTATAAGTGACTGCCTTCCAGCGCCTTCAGCACGAACACGCCCGGCTGGGATACGCCCCAATTATGGTAGCCGTAGAGGCTGAGGTAGGCGGCGCGTCCCGCCTCGAAGGTCACCTCCCCGAGTTCGGTTTTGTCCTCGGCCACCATAATCGTATAGGACGTCTCCAGAGCTGTTTCTTCCGGCGTATAGACCGCCAGACCCACCACGATCATCTCCAGGGGGCCGTCCAGTTCGACATCCAGCGAACCGTTCCGGTCGAGCCGGTAAAAAAGCTCGCCCTCCCAGCGGCTGTCGCGGCTATTGATTACCAGTCTCTCCGGCTCCCGGACCGGCTTGACGAATTCGAGGCGGGTGAGCGAGACCAGCAGCTCTTCCGGGAGCCGCTCCAGGATCACCGGCGGCACCGGCCGTTCGATCAGGTTCAACAGCTCGAGAGTGGCGGTGGTGCCCTCCCGGGTGCGGGCGCCGGTCCAGGTGACGGCCTTCCGGCTGCCGCGATAAGTGCCCGAGGCGATCAGGCGGCTGACCAGCGCGCCGGCGCGGGCGGTGGTGACCGCCACCGTCCTCGCCCCCTCGGCCACCTTGCGGGCCGGAACGAACGCGCCGCCTTTGTGGCCTCCGAACCAGGAACAGCCGAGCACGAGGCCGAGGGCTGCCGCTGCTCCAGCTAACGCTCCACCGGGTCTCACCCGCCAAACCTCCATTCAGGGTGATCCGTACCTTCGCACGCCGCTGGGGGGATCCCGGCCAGTGGGTTAGAATTCACTTCCGGTTGTCCAGCGCCCTGCCGAGCGCTTCGAACAGCGGCACGGGGATTTTTTGCACCCGCAGCTTCGCATCCAAGCAGATATGTTCGGTGCGGCCGCTCACCACCAGCTCGCCGGACCGCATCACCCGGTAGCCGAACACCACTTTGCGGCTCCGCAGCTTTTCCAGCCTGGTCTCTATCCGCAGCCGCTCCTCGTAATAACTGGGCTTGTAGAGCCTGAACGAGGCGTCGCAGGTGGGAAACATCACGCCCGCGGCTTCGAGGCTGCTGTAGGGAAAGCCGAGCCGGGCCAGATAATCCGTGCGGCCCACTTCCATCCAGACCAGGTAATTGGCATGGTAAACCACGCCCATGCGGTCAGTTTCGGCGTAACGTACGACAATTTCGCTTTCCGTGACCAGTGCCAATTTGCCTTACCCGGTATTCAATCCAATTCGAGTCCGAGCAGGGAGGCGGGATTTATCCGGGCGCCGCGCCAGCGGACTCCCCAGTGCAGATGAGGGCCGGTGGCCCTGCCCGTGTTGCCCACTGCGCCGATCACCTGGCCCTGTTCCACCATCTCCCCCTCCCGGACGTCGATCCGCGCAAGGTGAAAAAACATACCGATCAGGCCCAGCCCGTGGTCGATGTAAATGCTGTTGCCGGTGAAGAAAAAATTGCCGGTGAGAATCACCCGGCCGGCTGCCGGGGCGACCACCGGAGCACCCTCGGCCGCGCTGATGTCGACGCCGGTGTGAGGGCTGCGTGACGCCCCGTTGATGATCCGCCGGTCGCCGAACCGCGCCATCTCGCCTGCCACCGGAACGATGAACCGCTTTCCCCAGAACGCACTCCCTGCCCACTGCGTCCAGCGGTGGTTACGCAGCTCGTCCTCGCGCTCGATCCGCGCCTGGGCCGCCGAATCGGGAAACACCTGGGCCGGGGGCAGGGTCAATTTCTGTACCGGGAAATGGGCATCCGCCACCCGCAGACGCCGGGAAAAATTCTTCGAGCTGCCGTCCCGGCGTACCAGCTTGAGCGCAAGCTCGTATTCCCCCGGCCGGGTTTCCAGGTCCACGCCGGCCAGGGTGTAAAAAGAGCCGTTCGGGCCGGGGACAAACGGCAGGCTTTTCTTCATGAAGGAGCCGGTGACAGTGTCCAGCCCGGCGTCGTCGATTACCAGGACCCTCACGATCCCGCCCTGGTACAGGAGACTGTCGCCCACCTCCACGTTCGTCCCGGCGGCCTCCGCGGCGAAACCCGCCGAGAGATAGAAAATGGCGGCACAGACCACTGCGCCTCCGGCGGAACTCATCGGCCATTCCCCGCTGCATGTCGTTTTCACCAGGGTCAATCCGGCTCTCGCCGCGAACAATAAGATAATATAACTTCAGGCAGCTTTAATCAACAGCCCCGGACAGCCTGACCCCGGCCCTCAAAAAAAAGTTGCCCGGCGCCGCCGTCCAATCTATTTTTGCGCCAGGCAGGGCCGGAGCACTAAAGCAGCGGGCCCATCCTCACACAGACTGCAGGCCAGGGAAAAGTGGAGCTACCCCCTTACATCGAAGCCCGTATCCCGGGCGATTCCCGGGTGGTGTTTTTCAGCGACGCCCACCTGGAGAGCGAATTCACCGCCGAGGGCCGGGAGCGTTCGACCCGAGTGGTGCGTTTTCTGGAAAGCCTGCGCGGCGGTACCGACGTGCTGGTTATCCTGGGAGACTTGTTCGATTTTTATTTCGAGTATAAAACCGTGATCCCGGCGCGTCACCTGCGGGTGATGGCCGAAATCGAGAGGCTTTCCTCGGCGGGAGTGTCCTGCTATTACGTGGCGGGGAACCACGATTTCTGGCTGGGCGAACTATTCAGCCGGACCTTGGGCGTACAGATAGTGCCGGATGCGCTCGTCCTGGTGCGTGAAAGCGATCCCGGGCATACTTTACTGGCCGCTCACGGGGACGGCCTGGGCTCCGGCGACACCGGCTACAAGATTCTGAAGGCTTGCTTGCGCAATCCCTTCCTGATCCGCGCCTTCCGCCTGATCCACCCCGACTGGGGCTACGCCATCGCCCGGCTCACCAGTCGCACCAGCCGCCGGCACACCGCCAGATGGCAGGCGGCCCGCAGCGAAGCCGCAGCCGAGTGCGGCAGGAAGCTCCTCGAATCCCACCCCCGTCTCGACACCGTGATCCTGGCCCACACTCACCAGCCCGATGACCGGAAATTCGAAAACCGACGATACCTCAACACCGGAGACTGGTGCAACCATTTTTCCTGGATCGAATGGACCACCCCGGACCGCTTCAAAACTCAGTACTTCGCCGGCGGCCCTGCAAGAGGTTGATCAGCGGGCCGCAGCCAACGGGCGCTCCAGGAGATCGACTTCCTCCAGAAGCTGCCGCCTCCAGCTTTCCGCAGCGTAGGTTTCGAGTCCGTGGTGAATCTGGTAAATCACCTCCGGGCCGTTGTCCGCGATACCGGCCAGGATTGCATTCAGCTTCTGCTCCGCCTGGTCGCCGGTCCGCCGCACCCCCTCGTCCGGATGGGCCCGGCAGCGCTCGATCAGCTCGCGCACTAATTGCACCAGCCGCAGGTCCTCGATCCCGCGGCGGATTCCCTGCCATTCCGGGGAAGGCAGCAGAAATTGCGGTTCCAGTCCGGGGTAGGCCGCGCACCAGTCGCGGTGGCCCCCGTCCAGCTCATCGTACGGGTCGCCCGCGACCGACTGGTAGGCGAAATAATAAATGCCGTCGGTGCCGCTGCGGGGCAGGAACCAGCCCGGTATCACTCGATGATAGGCGGCGTCCCCGCCGACGTCCGAGGAGCCGAAGCAGGGCAGGTAAAAAAACGTAGACAGACCCTTCCCGCGAGTAACTTCCACGGTCTGCGGCGACACCGAACTGATCTGGATCACCACCGCATTAAGGAATTCGGCAAGTTCCATCACGGAGGAGGTCGTGTTGAGGTCGCAGAGCACCGGGATGTCTCCCATGGCGTGGAGCAGGCCCAGAGTGCGGCGGGCGAGCTTCATTTGTTCCGGCTGGTTGGCCGGCTCGTCCACGGGGAAGAACATCAATTTGCTCCAGCCGCGGTTCAGCGCCGTGGTGTACATCAGCCTGACCGCGCCGGTAAAGAGCTGATCGTGTTCGGCGGTCCATTTATCGGCGGCTTCGGGTAGCTCCAGGCGGCGGAAAAGGTCGGAGATATAGAGCGAGGTGGGCCGGTTCATCCCATAGCGGCGCATCAGGGCCATGATCCGGTCCAGGCGGGCTACCTGCTCCCAGTTTACCCGCAGGCGGCCTTCCGGCGATTTCTCGACGAACGACCCGGAGAGGCTGACCCCGTTGATCCCGTGATCGGCCATGTCCCGGAACTGGAGCTCCAGCAGCTGCTGGTCATCCGGCGGGTAATAGTACATTCCCACGACGTATTTTTCCGCAAGCGGCGGCAGAACGGCAGGCAGCACCTCGATACGGAAAGGCACTTCCAGAGGGGTGTTGCCGGCGGCCCGCACTATGACGGTGCCCTCGTAGGTTCCCGGATCGGCGTTGGCCGGGACCGGCACGTCGAGCCAGTAGAAGAGGTTTTCGCCCATGGGCAGCGGCTTGGCGTTAGGGGCTTCCAGCATCCTCACCCGCACGCCGAAAACCCTGCTCCAACTGCCTTCCAGCCGGGTGGCGGCGAAACGTCCCTGGTAGAGGACCGGCCGGGTCTTCAGGTTGCCGGCGGCACCGGAGGGAGGTATCGCCAGGCTCGCTTCCACCGCCGAAAGGTTTTGCAGCGCCTTGACCGCAAAGGCGAACGGCGCCACGGCGCCCCTGGGCACCTTTTCGTAGAGTACCGGTACGCGGTCGTCTTCTCGCGGCTGGGCGTAGGGCGTGGCTTCCACCAGCTCCTTGCGTTCGAACAGCATAATTCCGGCGGAGACTTCCGCAGGCCTGGGCTCCGGAGCCGGCTCGGGCCGGATCAGCCGGCCGGCGGTGTACTGGTAGCGGTCGTCGAGGCTGCGGCCGAGATGGGTCGAAAAGGTGGCAGCGTAGGCCAGCCAGCCCTCACCCTGGCCGAAAGAGCACTTCCCGATCCAGACCCGGCCTTTTTCGGGATGGCTGGCCAGCGACACAGCCACCTCGGCCACACCCTCCGGCACCCGGACCGCTCGGGTATACTCGATCCAGTCGCGGGTATCGCCCTCAGATCGGGAGCCGGCGGAACCACGGATGGCGTACAGGAGCGTATCGCCGGCCGGGCTGCCGGACTGGTCGAAGAGGCCCAGGCGCGCCGCTGCCAGCTCGCCGGCTGCCTCGCTGCTTCTGAAAGCGAAGCTGAACGCCACGCTCCGGCCCGCGCTCATTTTAAAGCGGGGGGAGCTCAATTCGAGCGCGGCGGCGCTGTCGGCATCGACCAGCAGGCACTGGAGGCTGTCTCCGCCGTCGACATAGGTCTGCTCGGCCACCGAATGGCTCGCCGAACCTTCCCAGGCGACCGGACCGTCATCCGTGGCCAGACGCCACTGAGGACCCTGCTCTGGCCGGCTGCAGCCGGCCTGAAGACCTAAAATAACGAGCGAAATTGACAGCGAGAATTGCCATCGGTTCATTCTGCGCCATCCTTCGGTGGGAGTTCGAAAGCTATGTCAGGCAGGAGGTTGCACGATATTCAGGCTATTCATGGATTCCGTTGCCCAATCATACCACAGAGGGCGGCGGTTGGCAAATAAATAAAAAGAGCGCAAGGCAGCTTGTGCCTGCGCTCTTTGCTCTATTTAAACAAGGCGCTTCGTGTTACTTGTTTACTTTGACCTGGATGGCCCGCGCCTTGACCTCTTCCCGCTTGGGAAGACGTAGAGTGAGGACGCCGTCGTTGTAGTCGGCTTCGATTTTCTCGCCGTCCACCTGGCCGTTGAGCCGGAAGGAGCGGGAAAATTTGCCGTAGCGGCGTTCGCGGTGGTAGTTGCCGCCTTCATTGCTCTCGCTCTCGGACTTCTTTTCGGCCTCGATGGTGAGGGTGTCGTTTTCCATGGTGACCCGCAGGTCCTCGTTCTTGATACCCGGAAGCTCGGCGGTCAATTCGAAGTGGTCCTCTTTTTCGGTGATGTCCACTTCCAGCGACCGGTTGCCGTTGTCCAGTCCGAACAATTCAGGGAAATAACCTTCGAATGCATCGTTCTCCCGGAAACTGCGAACCGGATAACCGAACGCGCTGCGGGCAGGGTTCCATCTGACGAGTCTCATTGCATCCCTCCTTGAAGGATTTGTGAATAGATCGAGTTTATTCAGACCGGGTTCTCACCCGGTTCGACTTCTGCCCGATGGTAAATGCAAGGTGCGTGCCAGATTTTCGGCGTTTAAAGCTATCTTATTGATATTTATACAATTACACTCAACGAGGCTGACCAGCGGATCTGATGGAAATGACAGCGGAAGGCAGAAAGATACGCCAATTTGACAGAGTTTTATTTATCCGGCAGAAAATGCGCCGGAATGGCAGTGTGGCTCTCAAGGTAAGAAGGCCCGGTGGAATCGACTGGAGCGTCGGAAGCCGGTGGGAAATCACTGCTGGATATCTTCTCCGGAATCCCTCCTTTTCCGGTTTTGTCTGTTGTTTTCGCAGGCGCACTCGCCGGCGACCTTGAGAAACTCGTCGAGACTGATTCGTCTTTTGCAGCCATCGCGGTTCTCCAGCTCCACCTGTTCGTTGAACAGGTCCAGGCCGCTCACTCTCTCGATCTGGCCATCGCCGGTCTGGTACTGTTTCCCTTCCTTGGGGAATCTCCTGACCTGGTCCTTGTAGAAATCCCGTTCGTACATCAGGCAGCACATCAGCCGGCCGCAGATGCCGCTGATCTGGCTGGGATTGAGCGAGAGGCGCTGTTCCTTGGCGGCCTTGAGGGTCACCGGCTCGAATTCGATCAGAAAGCTGGTGCAGCAGAGCTTATAGCCGCAGCGTCCGCAGCCGCCGATCCGCCTGGCCTCATCGCGCACCCCGATCTGCTTCAATTCGATCCGAGTCTTGAAAATGGCCGCCAGGTCCTTGACCAGCTGGCGGAAGTCGACACGTTTTTCCGCGGTGAAATAGAATATCACCTTGTTGCAATCGAACTGCCACTCGGCATCCACCAGTTTCATCTCCAGCCCCCGCTCCGCCACTTTCCTGACGCAGATGTCGAACGCCTCTCCTTCCTTGTCGCTCAGCCGCCCCACCTCCTGGATTTCCTTTTCATTGGCCAGGCGCTTGATCCGGCAGAGCTGATTTTTCTTTTCAGCGCGCTTGCGGTCGGCCATCTCGCCGACTTCGGACACACGGCCGAGGTCTTCGCCGCGATCCACTTCCACGATCACGTAATCGCCCACTTTCAGCTCGAGGTTTTCCTTCCTCAGGAAGTATTCCTTGCGCTCGCGCTTGAACTGGACTTCCACTATGTCAGCCGGTTGCACCACCGATCACTCCTCGCATCTCGTTCAGCAGCGACCAGCCCAGCAGCCGCAAGTTCACGTTGCGGTTGAGGCTGTCGTGCAGGTTGACCAATCTCCCTAATAATTTAATCAAAGCTCGTGAATCCGCAACCCGCAAGGTATATCCGGTCCCGGGGGCCTCGACCGCGCGTCCCGGCGACAGGTGCTCCAGCAGAGCTTCCCGCAGCCGACGGGCCAGCAGGGCCGCGTAGCGCTCGAAATCCCCGCGGTTGAACATCGGCCCCCGGCGGTCCTCGCAGAGATCGAGCAGCTTGGTCCCGGCCGGTTCGAGCACGGCTTCCAGCGTCCGGTCGACCCATTCCATCTGCGCCTGATAAGCCCCTTCCTCCTTCAGACGAAGGGCAGAGGCGAGGTTGCCTTCCGCGGCCGCCAGCAGCTCGCGGGCCTGTCCCTGGTCGAAGCCGAATTTTTTCTGCAGGACCTCTGCCAGCGTGGACATCCGCGGCCGGGTGACATGCAGCCGCTGACAACGGCTCAGGATCGTGGGTAACAGGCCCGCCGGCCGGTCGCTGGTGAGCACGATAGCGACGTTGCGGTGCGGCTCCTCCAGCAGCTTCAGGAAGGCATTGGCCGCTTCCGTGCGCAGCCGGTCGGCCCCGGTGATGACGAACACCTTGCGCCGGGCCTCGTAAGGGCTGCGGGAGGCCTCGTCCCGGATGCGCGAAACTGCCGCCAGATGGTGTTCGGCCTTTTCAGCGAACTCCACCTCGCTCCAGGGCCTGGCCCGTTTCTGCTCGAATATCCCCGCCAGCTTACCCTCGTCCGGATGGCCGCCGCTGTAAAAGTTCCCGGGCACGGGGAAGACCCAGAAAAGGTCCGGGTGGTTCAGCGAATCGATCTTGCGGCAGGAGTTGCACTGGCGGCAGGCCGGGCCGGTTCCCCCACTGCGCTCGCAGTTGAGCGAGGCGGCCAGCCAGAACGCCAGACTCGACTTGCCGCTCGCCTGAGACCCGAACAGGAGCAGGGTCCCGCCCAGCCGCTCCCGCCTGAGGGCCGCGGTAATCATCGAAACCTGCAGGTCCTTGTCTATCAGCTCGGTCAGGCCGAGAGCCGGGCCCTGTTTGCTGTCGTCAACCAAGAGTCTTCTCCTGAAAATCCCGGTTAAAACTATAATTTTCCGTGGTCTGTCAGGCCGGAGGTCTTGAGTTCAAGTCTCGACTGCCCGACAATTGCTGTGGCCTCGAATGTCATCTCGTTTCCCTGCCACCGCGTATCATATTGTCCGGCCTCTTCAATTTATTATGTGAATCCTTTAAAGCTCTTCACTCCATGATATTATTTCTTTTGAGCCGCAAATAAATAATTCCCGCAATGAGAGGCCCGAAAGCCAGCGTCAGGCAAATATAAAAGGGAATAAGCGTGCCGTGTTGTGGCACCGGGAGCGCAACGTTCATGGCAAAAAAGCTGCTGACCAGCGCCGGCCACATGACTGCAATCATTATCATATTCAATTTCTTCATCAGCTGGTTGAGATTGTTGCTTACTATGGAAACCCGTGCATCCATTAGTCCGGCGATAATACTGGAGTAAATTTCAGCCTGCTTGCTGTATTCGTTATTTTCAATTTGAATATCTTCCAGAAGCTCTTGTTCCTCGGTAGTCAAGCCCAGTTTGGCGGCGTTGTGCCTCAGCTTCTCGATCAGCCGCTCATTGGAATGGATGGCGTTCACCAGGTAAACCAGGCTTTTTTCCAATCGAAAGAGGTAGAGCAGGTACTTGTTTTCCAGCGAAGTGTTGATTTTCCCCTCAAGATCGTCAGAAATAGAATTGATGCATTCGAGGTGGTTCATAAAATGGACTGTGGAAAGATTGAGAACATAGAGCAGAATACCGGCTAACGAATTGACTCTGGCAAATTTTTTCCCACCGCGAAATATCGGGACGTCCTCATCCAGGACCACTATCACCCGGTTGCTGAACAGGAAGACGCCGGTCGAGGCAACCTTGAATTCGAATTGATCCTCGCTGCTGTAACTTTTCGGCCGGTTCATGATGATCGCTGCATGGTCGGGCTCAAATTCCAGACGTGGAGTTTCTTTCGGATCGAGCGCGGAATTCAACGTATGCTCGTCAACGTTAAACTGGCTTCTAATGAACTTTTTCTCATTGTCATCCGGATTAATGAAAACCAGGACCGGCGCATCTTCCGATGTGCTTTCCACAATCTTCCCCTGCAACAGTTCATATGCCTTCTGCATTTTTCACCTCCCCGCGAATTGTCAGAATGAAACAATATTTTTTCAGGCTTAATCCGGGGTTGTGGGCTAAGAACTATTTCCGGCCCAGCCAGGAGCGGGGGTCCACCGGCCGGGCGCCGTCGCGCAACTCGAAGTACAGCATGGGCCCCTCGAGCGATCCGGTGGAACCCACCGTGGCGATCACGTCCCTGCCGTTGACGAAATCGCCCTTGGTAACGTACACCTCGCCGAGGTGGGCGTAGATCGAGTACATGCTGGCGCCGTGGTCGATCATCACGGTCTTGCCGTAGGCCAGGTACCATTCGGCCATCACCACCGACCCGCTGGCCACGGTCAGCACCTGCTCGCCCTCCGGCGCGTTGATTTCGAGACCGTTGTTGATCACTTTCGTCCGGGTGATTTCATCGGTATAAGGCCCGAATCCTCTCACCACTTTGCCGCGGGCGACCGGCCAGTCGAGCGAGCCCATCTTGCCGGCGAGGTAGGCGGTTTCCGGCGGAGGAGTACGGCCCTCGCGCCTTGCCTGCTCGATCAACTCCCGGCGGCGGCGCTCCATTTCCTCGATAAGCTGGGCCATGCGCTGACGGTCCGCCCGGCGCTGTTCGATCATTTCCAGCACTCCGACCCGCTTGGACTTGACCGACTCCAGTAGAACGTGGCGCCGCTGTTCGGACAGTTCGAGACTATCCTGTTCGGTCTCGATCTCCTCCTTGCGCACGATCCGCTGGGCCAGCTTGCGCTCGTTGGCCCGCCGGTACTGGCCATAGGTGTCCTGCAGCTGGCCCACCTCGCGCACCAGCCGCTTGTCCTGGTCGGCGATCAGGGTGAGGTACTTGATCCGCTTGAGGAAATCGGTGAAAGAATGGCTTTCCAGCAGCACCTGGGTCGTGTGGAGCCGGCCACGCTTGTAGATCTCGCGGATCCGCCGGTGAAGGATGGCTTTCTTGCGGCCGAGCTTGTCCGAGAGGCGGCCGAGCTGCCGGTTGATGTAGCTGATCTCGGCGTTGATCTCGGCTATTTCGCCGTTGAGGCTCTTGAGTGTGCGCCGCGAGCGGTCGATCTTGCGCTCGATGTCCCTGATCTGGCGGACCAGGCTGCCTTCCCGCTTCTCGAGTCCCTTGGCCTCCTCTTCCCTCGTCTCGATCTCGACGTCCATCCGTTCGAGCTGCGATTTGGTCGACTTGATTTCCTTCTCAGTCTGGCGAACATTGTCGCTCTGCGCCGGCAGACCACCGGCGGCGCAGATAATCAAAATCGACAGAACGGCAATCCTGGCCGGCGCTTTATTCATCAAATAAACCGTTTGCGTTCAAGTCCCGGCTTCCCAAAAGGACCGTCTGGAAAAATCCGTTACACCCGCCTGAGGTATCTGCTCAACGCCAGCCAGCTCCCCACCAGACCCATCAGCGCGCCGGCCAGCACCGTGTACAGGTAGTAGCGGTCGCTGAAGCCGGTGAGGGAATAGACCCGGCGGGAAAAAATTTCAGTCACGGCGTAGACACAGCCCGCCGCCAGCAGGCCGCCGAGAGCGCCCTTGAGGAAGCCCTCGAGCAGGAACGAGCGCCGGATGTAGCCGTTGGTGGCGCCCACGATCTTCATGATGAATATTTCCTTCTGGCGGCTGAAAATCGCGATCTTGATCGCGCTGGCGATGAGCACCACCGCCACCAGGCCCAGAAGCGCCGCGGCACTGATCCCCACCACGCTCACCACGTGCTTGAAAACGTCCATCCGGCGCAGCCATTCGCGGCCGTAATCGACCTCTTCGACGAACCGGTAGCCGGCCGCCTGGTCCGCCACGGTCTTGACGTGCAGCGTATCACGGTAGCCGGGCTGCATGGTGATGTTGAGGGAGGCCGGGACGGGATTGGCCTCCAGATCCTGCAGCAGGTCGCTGTCGGGTCCCAGGTCGCTGCGGAACTGTTCGAGAGCTTCCTCCTTGCTCAGGTAGTTCACCTGGGCCACTCCAGCCAGCGCAGTCAGCTCCTCGACCGCCAGGCCCACCTCGCTCTTGCCCGCATCGTCCTTGAGGTAGGCGACTATCTCCACCTTGTCCTCGAAGTAGCGGATCAGCGTGTTCAGGTTCAGGAGCGCCAGGGCGAACAAACCCAGCACCAGCAGGCTGAAGCCGGTGGCGACGACGGCAAAGAAAGTCATCGTCTTGGCGCGGGTAAAACCCAGGACGGCATCTCGCAGCGGACGCAGCATCACTTTTGTGCCAATCTCCGTGGCTTGTCCCCGGATTAAACCTGGTCCGAGGTGGGAGCGAATCCCCGGTTGGAGCCGTCGTAGATCAGACGGCCGGCGGACAGATGGAGCCTGCGGAAGTCGTCCCGGCCGGCCAGCAGGCCGTAGTTGTGGGTGGCCAGGATCACCGCCGTGCCCAGTGTGTTGATTTCTATCATCAGGCGCAGTATCTCGCGGCTGATAGCCGGGTCGAGGTTACCGGTGGGCTCGTCGGCCAGCAGCACGAACGGCTCACCCACCAGGGCGCGGGCGATCGCCACCCGCTGCTGCTCGCCCCCGGACAGCTCCAGCGGGAAGTTACGTTGCTTGCCGGCCAGCCCGAGCTGTTCCAGGACCTGCGCCACCCGCCTGCGGACAAACGAGCGGGGAGCGCCGGTCACCTCCAGGGCGAAGGCCACGTTCTCCTCCACCGTCCGGTTCTCCAGCAGGCCGAAATCCTGAAAGACGATTCCCAGCTTGCGGCGCAGGACAGGAACTTTCCGCTTTTTCAGCCGGCGCGAGCTGAATTCGGCCACCACCACCTCTCCGCTGGCGGGCCGCAATTCGTGGTAGACCAATCTGAGCAGGGTGCTCTTGCCGCTCCCGCTGGGCCCGGTCAGGAAAACGAACTCACCCTTGTCGATGTGGAAATTCAGGTTTTCCAGGACCCTGGCGCCCCGCGGATAGCTGGCTGTGACGTCGTGGAAGGTGATCAAATCCCGCCTCCGCTGCTCCGGGCGCCGCAGCAGTCGAGCGCCAGCGCGAGAGCCTCGAGCATACTGCCCTCATCCGCCACCCCCCGGCCGGCGATGTCCAGAGCGGTGCCGTGGTCCGGCGAGGTGCGCACGAAAGGCAGGCCCAGCGTCACGTTCACTCCTTTGCCGAAAGCGTGCATCTTGATCGCCACCATCGCCTGGTCGTGGTACATGGCCAGGACGCAGTCGAACTCGCCCCGGGCGGCTCGCACGAAGACCGTATCGGCCGGGAACGGCCCCCGCACGTCGAGGCCCTCCCGCCGGGCCAGCTCGGCCGCGGGAGCGGTGACCTGCAGGTCCTCGCTGCCCGCCAGTCCGCCGTCGCCCAGGTGCGGGTTCAGGCCGCAGAGCGCGATCCGGGGCCTCTCGATCCCGAACACCCGCCGCAGGCCCCGGTCGATCACCCGGCACTGGCCGAGAATCAACTCCCGGGTTACCAGCTCCGGCACCCGGGCCAGGGCTACGTGCGTGGTGGCCGGCACCACTCGCAGCCCGCCGCCGGCCAACAACATCGCCACTTCCACGCCGCCGGCAAGGCTGGCGAGCATTTCCGTGTGTCCGGGAAACGGGTATCCGCCCAGGTTGAGAGCGTGCTTGTCCAGGGGAGCGGTCACCAGGGCCTCGGCTTTTCCAGCCAGCACCAGCTCGACCGCCCCGGCCACCGCCCGGCCGGCCCAGCGGCCGGCCAGCGCTTCGCGCTCCAGGAGATAGTCCCGGATCCGGTCGAAACCGGCAACTTCCGGCGGCAGCTCGTCCTCCCCGGTCACGTCCACGATCTTTCGCAGGGCCTCTCTCACGATGGCGGGCAGACCGGCCGGCCGGGGCCAGAGCGATTCGGCCTGGGCCAGAACGAGTCTTTTACAGCCGACTATCAGGGGAATGAAGCGGCCGGGCGGGCCGCAGCCCGCCAGCGCCTTGAGCAGCACCTCGGGACCGATGCCGCGGCCGTCGCCCATGGTGAGGGCAATGGTGGGGGCCGATCCGCCGCCTTCTGCCGGGCTACCAGCCTGTGGCGAGCGGCGACCAGCCCTCGAAGCGGATTTCGACGAAAGTTTTCTTGCGAAGCTCTTCAATGTAAGCCTCGATCGCCTTGCTCTGCTGCAGTCTTTCGATGATTTGCTGCCTGACGTCCTCGAATGCCAGCGGAGCGGCCGGCTTGCGCTCCAGCTCGTAGACGATCCCGTAGCCGTGCGGTTTCATATCGATAATTGCGCTGATCCGGTGCGTTTTTCCCGGCACGCTCGTCAGCTCACCCTTTAGCGCGTCGCGGAACTGTTCGGGCTGGATGTTGTCCAGGACCGAAAAAGCCGGGGACTCCACCAGGCCCGTGTTCTCCTCGCTGTTTTCCTTGGCCAGGGTATAAAAATTTTCTCCGTCCAGCACGCGCTGCCTGAGCGAGCGGGCCAGGTCATAGGCGCGCTGCCAGTCCTCCTCGACGATCTCGGTGCCCGCCAGGATGTGCCTGGCCCGGACTTCCTTCTGCCGCCGGGCCTCGACCCGGATCAGGTGCCAGCCGTACTTGGTCTGCACCATGCGCACTTCGCCCACTTTCATGCTGAACGCCGCCTCCTCGAATTCCTTGACCATTTCGCCCTTGGAGAAGAAGCCCAGGTCGCCGCCTCGGGAGGCGTTGGGGTCGTCCGAAAAGTGTTGGGCCAGATAGGCGAAATCCGCGCCGCCCAGAAATTGCTTGTAGACTGAATCGATCTTGGTTTTCGCCGCGGCCAGGACCTGCTCGCTGGCGCGCGGAGCGATAATCATGTACTGGAAGCGCACCTGTTCCGGACTGTTGCCTATCGGCTGGGCCTCGAAAAACTTGCGCGCCTGGTCTTCATCCACCTTAATCCTGGGGAACTCGTGGCTGTGCTCCTGGAGGAATTTCTGCTTGTAGAGTTCATCCGTGGACTGCTGGCGGTAAACATCCTTGAGGCCCGCCTCGTTCTGGCCGGCCTCCTCCAGGTCGCGCTTGAAAGCCGCGTCGTTCGGGTAGCGTTTGCGCAGCTCATCGAGCTGGTTCTCCACCAGCTGGTTGATCTCCTCGTCCGTCACTTCGATCTTGGCCACCTTGGCGTGATGCAGCAGCACTTTTTTCTGGATCTCCGATTCGAGGACTTCGCGGGAAATCTCGCGCATGGCCGCGGTGTCTCCCGGCTCGATCTTCCGTTCAGTGGCAGTGGCAAGGGTGAACATCTTGATTTCGCTGGACATGATGATCTGGCTGCCCACCACCGCCGCGATGTCGTCCACGATCAGCCGCTGGGGGGCTTGCTGGGCCGGCGCCAGCGAAAAAACGCAGAGCAGGGTCAAAATCACTTTTTTTAGCATCTTTTCTCTCCCGGTTCCGCCGTCCTGGTGAAAAATTCCGCCTGAAAGCCACACTATTTATAAAGCGTACGGCGGGACTTGTTCGATTCTTTATTATCTCCGGCCGGCCTAAGTCCGGCAAAATCAAGTTAATTTAACCCCCCACCCCCCGGGTGTCAATCAAGCCAGGGAGAGAGCGATATAGGACGGCGAGGTAGCCGAATACGGCCGGGATTGAAAAACCGGGATGTGGTGTCATGTTGCAGGAATTAGGTTGATCTCGCGTAGGGGCGGCCCCCCGTGGCCGCCCGGATGGAATGGGGCAGGAATGGAAAAGCGAGGATGATGATTTATCGTAGGGGCGCACCCATGTGTGCGCCCGAATTCACGACCGGTGGGCGGACACATGGGGCCGCCCCTACAAAGTGCTCTCGAAAATACTCAGGCTTTTTACGAGAAGAATCAGCAGGAGGAAAGCTTGATAGATGGCCGCAAAGCTGGCTAAAACACGGTGAGAAAAATTGAAAAACTATCTTTTTGATTGGTCTATATTTCCTTCCCGCCCACCGCAAACTCGCTTAATAATATCCTCCAAACTCTTGCCCTGATCCGGAAGAAATTCGCGCAATGCGTACGCCTCCTGCAGCCAGAAGCAGGCATCCGGGTGAGAGATTTCGGCCACGCCCAGATCCATATTTGCGGCGGATTCACAACGATCCTACTTCAAAAATCCATCAAAACATCACCCTGGCTCCCGCGGCCGGGCGCAGCGTGAGTATCGCGTTGTCCGGGTCGGCTGCGTAGAGTTCCGCGGCCTCGGGGTACTTCATTATCGCCTCCTGGTAATATTCGGTCATGATCGCCTCCACCACCCGCTCCACTTTATCGTCCCGCACCAGGTGCACGGTACAGCCGCCCCAGCCGGCGCCGGTGAGCCGGCTGCCGGAGGAGCCGGCCCGGCGGGCGATGTTGACGATGTCCTCCAGGGCCGGGTGGCCGATATCGAAATCGTCCCGGCAACTGATCCAGGAGCCGTTCATCCGCCTGCCGAATGCCTCACCGTCGCCGGCCTCGATCACCTTCACGCTCTCCTCCACCCGCACGGTTTCGCTGATCACGTGCCTGGCCCGCGCCCCCACCCTGAAACCGCCCTCAGGCTCGGGGATCAGCTCCCCGGCCGAGGTGGTGAACAGGGTCCGGTCAATCTCCGCCACCGAGCTTCCCAGGTACGCGGCGATTTCGGCCTTGGTGTAGGTCGGCCGGGTGAAAGTGTTTTCCAGGGCGCGCAGAGTTTCCACCCGTCCCAGCTTGCGGTAGATGTCCCCCAGATAGCCAATCTCCTTGCGGTCGAGGCCGTATTTTTTAACGAGCATGGCGGTTGCCGCCCGGCAGGCGGCGGGCAGCCAGTTGAAACGCAGCTTGGATTCCCGGGTCTTGGTGGAGATCACCAGGGTATTGGCCACCACGATAGTATAGCCTTCCGGCAGGGCCACGGGTCGCGCCCGCAGGGGGAAGAAATCGATCTTGAGGGCCTTGCCTTTCTCGCTGAGGATACAGGCGGCGTGGTCCATGCCGCCGCCCTGGGTTCCCACGTACCATTCAGCGCTGGCCATGCGTTCGGCCAGGGCCAGGGGGGCCAGCTCCACTCCGCTGGCTTCCAAAACGGCCATGGCCGAGGCCACTACCAGGGTGGAGCTGCTGGAAAGTCCTGCCCCCACCGGCACGGTACCCAGAAAAGAGACGTCCATTCCGCACAAGCGGTCCACGCCAGCCAGCTCGTCCACTATCCCCTGCACTCCGGCGTTGTTGTTGTTGCCCCAGTCGCCGGTCTCGTAAGGCGGGATCTTTCCGGCTATTTCGAACTCGCGGTCCGGGAAATCCGGATTGGTGGCAACCACCTTGCGGTCGTCCCGGGGAGCCAGCACCGCCAGCATATCGTAATCCATGGCCATCGGCATGACCGGCAGGCTGTTGTAATCCTGGTGCTCGCCGATTATGTTCACCCGGCCCGGCGCTTTCAGCACTGAAACTTTTTTCCGGTGGGGAAAGCGTTCGGCGAAATGAGAGAGCAGCCTGGCGAGCCTCCCGGTGACATCGATATTGTAGGCATCGTCAAGCTGAGCGATTAGAGCCGGGTCCCGGTCACGCAGCCGGGCGAGCAACTGGTCACGGTCGGTCGATGGCATTGGCAAAACTCCTCGCTGTCGATTTGGCGGCCCCGGTCCGGAGGGCGGTTCAGCCGAGTCTGGGCTTTTTTTCAGTCCGGAATATCACCCGGTCGTAGTCGCAGCCCGGTCGCAGGTTGCGGAAATTGGTGGGGGAACAGCCGTCGAACTTCTTTTCCTCGATCTTGATCCGGAACGGCCCGCCGATCGCAAACTGAGCGTCTTCGGCCATGTGCACGTCGTTGAGCGTGATCTCGAAACCCTCTCCCTCCGCGGCCGTGACCGCGCCCAGCCTGCCGTGGCCGATATCCCGGCCTTCCTGCTGGATCAGTACCACCAGGGTCTGCATCCGTCTTACCTCCAGAAGCGCGGGCTTTCCGGTTTATCCTTTTGCGCGCAGCCTGGCGATTTCGCGCCAGGCGATGTCGCGCCTGAAGTACATACCCTCGAATGAAACTCCCGCCACGCCCCGGTAGGCTGATTCGGCGGCCTCCAGGACGTCCCGGCCCAGGCCGGTGACCCCGAACACCCGGCCGCCGGAGGTGACCACTTCCCCCGGCCTGCCGGCGGTGCCGGCATGGAAGACCACTACCTTTGGATCGGAATCCAGAGAGGGGTCGAAACGGACCGCCTTGCCTTTTTCGTAGCTTCCGGGGTAGCCGCCGCTGGCCAGGACCACGCAGACCG
>JAZDIG010000074.1:0-13298 GCA_043805105.1 Candidatus Glassiibacteriota bacterium
GGAGATATTTACCAAACCCACGAAAAAAGCGACTGAAGACTACCTTACAGGAAAATTCGGCTGAGCGGTTTCGGCTGGCCGTCGGCGACTTTTTTCATCGGTTATATCCAGCTGGAGTTTCGTACCACGGCCCGGATCGAGAAGCCGGGCATTGAGTTGCGCAGAGATTGCAATACCGTTATCGTAACTTTGAGCCTGCGACAGTCCGCCGGGGTGTCGCGGTTCACCGGCTTTTTATACGAAGGCGTTCCGGTGGAATTCGGCAGTACCAAGCGGCTGTTTACCCGGCTGGATAACAAACAGACCGAAGATTACCAAACCAGAAGGTTCGGCTTATCGAGGGAGATACTACAGGGAGCATGAAATAGTTTGTTTTTATTCAGATTTCGGGATTGTCGAATCAGAGGCTGTAAATGCCTTGAAGCTTTGGGGATTACTTATTGGAGCGTGTAGCAGCCTCGCAATTTCCATCGTGGCCTTGATAAATGCCCAAAGCCCCGGCAGGCCATTGCGCGAAACCTCGCGCAAGCGACCTCCAAGGAAGCGGAGTAGAAGCCTCGAATGCCGGGAATAACTTTTGTTTCTTTCAGTTATGAAAGAAATGGTTTTGCTTCTTTTACCACTAAAAGAAGTTAAAAATTATCTTTTCGCTTTAATGCAAACAATTTTATGCACTGAGGAGTAACTCGTATGACCCTGCATTTCCAGCGCGACATCGAAAAGCTCAAGCGCAAGATTTTGTCCCTCAGTACCATAGTGGAAGAAACCGTGTACCGTTCGGTGCAGTCAGTCATGGAACGGGACCACGTATTGGCGCAGAAAGTGATCGACGACGACATCGTTATCGACCAGCTCGAAGTGGAAGTCGAAGAGGACTGCCTGAAAATACTGGCATTGCACCAGCCGGTGGCTGTCGACCTGCGTTTTATCGTGGCCGTGCTCAAGATCAACGACAACCTGGAGCGTATCGGCGACCTGGCGGTCAACGTGGCTGAACGAGCCGTGTATCTGGCCACCATGCAACAAGTCGACGTGATTTTCGACCTGCCGCTGATGACCGAAAAAGCCAAGAAAATGCTCAAGGACAGTCTGGATGCGCTGGTCAACCGGGATGTCGAACTGGCCTGGAAGGTGTGCGCCGTCGATGACGAGGTGGATGAGATCAACCGGAACATGTACCGCCGGGTCACGGAAATGGTCAACGAGGGAAAGGGACAGATCAACCCGCTGCTGCACCTGCTGTCGATTTCCCGGCACGTGGAACGGATCGCCGACCTGGCCACTAACATTGCCGAAGACGTGATTTACATGGTCGAGGGCGAAATAGTCCGCCACCGGACCGAAGACTACCTGCAGAAAAAATAACCGCCTCCTCTTCGATCGGCACAATGATTTAACCCGCTTCAGAACTGCGATAGCGGGGGTGGGCTTGAAGCCCGCCCCGAGGCTATCGATCAACACAACGATTCCGTGGATACGGTTCGGTACGACCACGAACAAATCGGTCTCGACATCCGGCAAATGGATCGGCAATTCATTCTACACGGTCTGAACCAGCCCGCTCCCGGCGTTTAACCGCATTTCCCCATCCACTACCTCTTGAGCGAAGATCAGACTGCTTCCTGCTCCCTCAGCCGCATGGCCGCCTCGATCATGGCCAGATAGCCTGCCACCGGCACATAATGCGGAATCGAGTTGCCGGAACCCAAGGCATAGCCTCTGGCCTTGCGCCTGAACCGCCGGCCATCCTCGATTACAATATCGGTGATCGCCTCAGGATTTTCCCGGCACAGCCGGTCCATGTCGATCCCGCCCAGCAGGCCGATTCGATTACCGTAGCGCTCGATCCATTCGTCGAAAGGCGCAATCACGTCCTCATTGGAGTGCTTGGCGTCGATTCCGGCATCGATTACGTCATCCATGATTTCGAAAATCCGGCCGCAGGAATGCCAGAGAAATGGCTTGCCGGCCGAATGAACCAGATCGATTATCTTCCGGTATATCGGGAGGATAAGCTCGGTGAAGGTAGCTGGAGCGATCAGCAGGCCGGTCTTGTAACCCAGGTCATCGCCCATCCGGCAGACGGCGAAACAGTCGCCCCAGCGCTCGAGCAGCCGGCCCCAGATTTTCAGCATCAGCGCGCCGATCTTTCCGTAGAGATCGGCGAACAGCTCCGGATCATCGATCTGCATGTAGCTGAGGTATTGGTAGCCTACGAGGTCTTCGCTGATTTCGAATACTCCGTAGCCTGCGCCGCCCACGGCTTTCATCCCCACGGGCAGCGTTTCACTAAGCGCCTCGAACTGGCGTTCATAGGCGGCCCAGAAGCGACCCGGGATTTCCTCCCACGGGTAGTTTTCAAAATCCCTCCGGTTCTGTATCGGGCCCGGCCGGCCGCCCATGATCGCTCCGGTGGCCGGTAGAACGTCCACGGTCCCGGCTTCGAAAGAAACCGTGTCATATGTCATTTTCCGGAAAAAACGGCAGTAATGCCGGAAATATTCACGCAAGTCGGAATCGTCGCCTTCAGCCAATTCGGCGAACTTACGGCCCAGGACAGCTTCCATGATTTCAGTGGAGATAATATGTTCGTATATGGGCAGCCGGCCGGGTCTGACGTTACGCACGGCGTCCACAAACATGGTGTAGTCGGGAGTGAACAGGGGGAAGCCTCCTTTTCGGATTGCCGATCCGATTGTGTTCCGGCCGCAGGCACCTGGCCTGTCCGGTCTAATAAGATCAGTTTCCCCAGCGCCAGGAATCCGGGAAATACTCTATGCCTTCCTGGGTCTCGGAGATCCCGGCGGCTGGTCCATAATCAATCCTCCCCCGAATGCGGTCAGGAAAAGCAGCCCGGCCCGGTGCGGGTCGAACACCGGCACAACTGTCGATAGTATGATGAAAATCAGCAGGAACCTGCTCATCCCGCACCTCGGAATCCGTACTTCAGTTCGCTGTCAATACATTGTCCCAGGCTGTACGCCGTCGGAACAGGCTGGATATCAGGAGATAGAAATTAAGGTATAGTTCCTATCGATTGCAATTGATTTCTCAGCTCGCATTTCCATCTTTTCGGTAGTCTGAGCATCATCTTTTTTTGACAAATGGTACAATAAAAAATACCGGCTGAGAATCAGCCGAAGCTTCCTGGTGATAGGGTCGGCACAAACTGAGACAGGGGGCCACCGGTTTTCCAGCCGGCGTTCAGGCTTACCTTACAACAAAAGGACTCGTAAGTTATTACATATCCTTAAATTATGGTGCGCAGTACGAAACGAGTTTAAAATCTATTTTACTGTAAATCGTGTGAGAGTCGATAGAGCTGATTCAGGCGGTGGCGGCTTGAAATTACCTTTTAAGGGCTGGACTCGTTTCGGATGGGCCGGTCAATGTTGCTTGCGAAGCTGACTAAGATCGGTGCGAAGGTGGTAATGCAGAGTAAATATATTTCATTCAGATGGCCGCGATGACTATCAGTAAGAAAATATTTGCAGAAATCCTGTTTCGAGTTGACCGATTGCGATATTGCCCGGCGTAAAATATTAATCTGCGGATTGAACGGTGAGAAAGTGGACTTTTTTTTCCCATCTTGACCAATTGGGACTGTCGGATTAAATATAATATACTCCGTTCAGGTGGTAAGTTAGCCGGCGGTTCCTGCGGGGTGGGACTGGGTCCGGATGGTGTCGGGAAGATATCCCTGGAGGCGTTATGTCTAAAGCATTCACTGGCGGCGTAAGGTCGAATTTCAAAGGAACGTTTTTCGTGCTGGTTCCTTCCGCCGCCCTGATCCTTATCATGCTTACAGGTGTGCTTTATGGAGCCGCAGTCTATAAGGAGGACATAAATGGGGACGGCAAGGTTAACATCCTGGATGTCGTCACCCTGCTGCTGATGGGCAAAGCCAATCCGGCCGACTCGCGGGCCGATTTCAACGGCGACTCGGTGTGGTCGACAAAAGACGCGATCGACCTGATGACCCACATTATGCAGGGCAACCTGACTCCTCTGCCTCCGACCGGGCCAAAAATCGCCCTGTCTGCGGACAGCCTGGTTTTCGGTGATGTGACCGAGGGAACCGGCCTGGCCGATACGCTCGCTATCTTAAATCTGGGAGGCGCAGCCCTGATCGTGAGTGGAATTACCACCACTGACAGCTCCTTTACAGTGAATCCCGATACCGCCACTGTGGAACCCGGACTGACCGGCCATCTCACTGTGACTTTCCAGCCGAAACGCCTCGGCCAAATCTCCGCCACCCTCAGCATACTGAGCAATGACCCCGCGCAGCCTATTCTTCCGGTCAGAGTCAGCGGCAGCGGAATTGCGCCGCCCGCCCCGCAGATCGTGCTTTCCGCGGACAGCCTGTCCTTCGGGAATGTCAACGTGGGGAGCAGCAAGAAGCTGACTTTCAATATCATCAACCAGGGTAACGCGAACCTGACAGTAAGCGCTATCGCCTCCAATGATACAGTGTTCTCCGTCGCCACGATCAGCAGCACTCTAAGCCCCACGCAATCGATACCAATCGATGTTACATTCCGCCCGGTCGCGGCCGGGGCGAAGAACGCCGTGCTGACTATCAGAAGCAACGATCCCGCGCGCGGCACGCTCACGTTCGCAGTCAGCGGTACCGGAGTGGCCGTAGTGGTGAACAAAACCTATACGGTCCTGATGCCCGGAAATGTATTCAGTCCCAACAACCTCACTATCGCGGTGGGTGACACGGTGCTCTGGAACAATAGCGACACGAAGGCTCACACCGCGACCAGCGGGACGAACGGAGTGGCGAACGGATTATGGAATTCCGGCAACCTTAATTCCGGACAAACTTTCAAACATGTATTTACACAAAAGGGTTCTTTCCCATATTTTTGCCTATATCATTTCGCCATTGGAATGACCGGCACGGTTACGGTCAACTGAACATGCGCCATTATTGCCTCTTCGGGCTGTGAAGACCCAGCGGAGTGTCAGTCATGGGCATAATATCGCGGAAGGAGTGGGATTCCGGCATAAAGGGTTTATCCTTATACTCGAAATTGACCGGTTATTTTTGTAAACGACTTAAGATAGGGGAAAATTGTTGGACCGCAGGGAAAACCTGATTATTGCCGAATACCACAAAGATATTTCCCAGGTCGAGGCGTTTCCCAAAGTTTTGGGAGAAACCGGGAAGAAAGAGCGGTGATTGTCTTTTTTTCCGGGAAGGCTACCGGACCTAAGTTTATTTCATAAAAATGACTGTTTGCGGCTGGGGGCGGCGGCAGGGACCCGCTGGTCCCAATCCAACCCCCGCTCATAACATTTCCAACCTGAAGATTGCTTCGATTAACGTACTGATTGTCAGCACCAACCGTTGCGCCGACCCGGTCCCGGTAATGCCGCTCGGCGCCTGCCTGGCCGCCGGGGCTGCGGCAAAGGCCGGGCACCGGGTGGGCCTGGTCGATTTAATGTATGCGAAGGATCCTCTTCAGCAGCTGAAACAGGGGCTCAAGTCGATAAGGCCAGATGTAATCGGGCTTTCCATCCGCAACATCGATAACAACAACATGCGCGACCCGGTGGCCTATTATCCAGATTTAATTCCGATTCTGGATACTATCCGGAATAATAGTGAAGCGCCGGTCGTGCTGGGCGGTCCGGCCGTGCCGATCCTGCCCGAACAATACTTGCGGCTTACCGGAGCGCTGGCGGCGGTAACGGGAGATGGCGAGACCGTGTTTCCGCGGCTGCTCTCCGCAATATCAAACAATGAACCCATGGACCGTGTCGAAGGGATCGCTTTCCTGGAAGATGGAGATTTCCAACTCAATAATCCCTCGGCGCAAGAAGTTCCCGATTTTTCACCCCTGTCGGTCATTGACGGCTGGATCGACTTAAAGGCCTACCGTTCGAGGTCGGCCACGGTCCCGGTTCAAACCAAACGCGGCTGTCCCTATTCCTGCATTTACTGCACCTATCCCTGTATTGAGGGAACCGGCTACCGCCTGGCCCACCCGGAGGAAGTCGCGGAAACGATAAAGAGACTGGTCCGGCTGGGGCTGCGGGATATCGAATTTGTGGATAATGTTTTTAATTCGCCGTACGAGCATGCCCTGGCGATCTGCGAGCGCATTGCCGCCGCACGGCTCCGGGCCCGAATTCAAACCGTGGAATTAAGCCCACTTTTTATCGACGAGGCTCTGCTTTTCGCTATGGAGGCAGCCGGGTTCGTGGGGATCGGCATCACCGCGGAGAGCTCCTCGGATATAGTCCTCGGCAGGTTATGCAAAGGCTTCACGGCAGGGGATGTCCACAGAGCGGCGCAGGCCGTAAATCGCCATGCTATCCCCTGTCTCTGGATTTTCATGTTGGGCGGGCCCGGCGAGACCGAGGAAACCGTGCGGGAGACACTGGATTTCGCCGGCCGGAATATCCGCCGTTCGGATGCGGTCTTTTTCTCGCTCGGCATCCGGATTTATCCGGGGACAGAGCTGGAGAAAATCGCCCGCCGGGAGGGAATCCTGCAATGCCCCGCCGCGGAAATGCTGGCGCCGGTATTTTATTTATCCCCGGCCCTCGACCGGAAGCGCACCGAAAATATGCTCTGTCAGGCCGTGCGCGAACACAGCAATTATTTTTCCTCGGACTCGTTTAATCTGCCATTATTATCGGCAATCAACCGGGTCGGACATTTTATCGGCGTCAAGCCTCCATTGTGGACAAAAACGCGGAATATCAGGCGCTTATTGAAACTTTTGCGAGCTGACTTATGACCCGGATTAATAACGCGCCGCGGCCGGTTGCGCCGGATAAGGCGATCCGTATCGCCGCACTGGCCACCGCCTCGCCGCCCTTTAAAATCGGCCAGAAAGATGCGGAGGCTTTCCTGAAACTGCATTACGCAAAAAAATTCGGTTCGCGGAACCAAGCCATCATGCGCCAGGTGTTCCATCACCCGAGCATAGCGGAGAGGCATTTCGCGTTCGAGGACCCCCTATGTCTGATCGATGAGGAACCGGATGAGCGCATGGAGCGTTTCACCGGCTGGGCGGTCAGGCTTTCCGCCGAGGCCCTGAATTGCGCCCTGGACCGCGCCGGAGTGGCCGCCGAAGCGTTGGGCGGGCTGGTAATCAACACCTGCACCGGATATATCTGTCCCGGAATCTCCACCTACCTGTTCGAAAAAATTGGACTGTCGAGAGATATCCCGGCCTACGACCTGGTGGGCAGCGGCTGCGGCGGCGCCATCCCGAACCTTCAGATTGCGGAAAATTTATTGCGCGCTTCCGGCACAGAGGCGGTCGCCTGCGTTTCCGTCGAAATCTGTTCCGCGACTTTCCAGATGGAGGATGAGCCGAGCCTGATCGTCTCGAACGCCCTGTTCGGGGACGGCGCGGCGGCCGCTGTCCTCTGGAAGCGGCCGCGGGGCCTGGCCCTGCGCGCCACGGCGAGCCGTTTCCTGCCCGAGTACCGCGAGTCGATCCGCTACATTTACAAGAACGGCAAGCTCCACAATCAACTGGCCCCGGATTTACCCCAGGTAGTGAGCAGGCCGGTCGGGGAAATCGTCAGAGAATTCCTGCGGCAGGAAGGACTGCAAGTGGAGGACATTCAGCACTGGGCGATCCATCCCGGCGGCGACAAGGTAATCTCGGCCATCCAGAAAGAACTGGGTTTGTCCGACAGGAACCTCGAGGCCACCCGCCTGGTGCTGAAGAATTACGGTAACATGTCCTCGGCGACAGTCTGGTTTATCCTGCGGGAAATCCTGGACCGGGGGACCGCTCCGGGCGAGCGGGTGATGCTGCTGGCTTTCGGCGCGGGGTTATCCATCCATGTCTACCTTTTGCAGGCCTGAATTAACAGCTTTACAGTCGGGTATACTAATTGACAGGCTATTTTTCAAACGATTAGAGATGGGGAGAAAATTGTTAGACCGCAGAGAATTTTCACACAAGGACTGCTGGAGGAGATTTCGAAAATGCGCTGCTGATTCGCGGAATTGAACCAATAAAGAGATTTTTTATTCCTAATGTCTTGCAAATAATCTAATTTGAGTTGGGGATTGTATGAATTGTAAACGACAAGGGTTTGCCGATAGTCGGCAATCCTTGTCATTTATGGCGGAGCCGACGAGACTATTTAAAAATTTCCCGGCGGAGATGCCGGAAGAGTCGATAGAGCTGATTCAGGCGGTGGCGGCTTGAGTGCTATGATATTATCTGGACTCGTTTTCGGGGGGCAGATCAACCTGACTTCAAAGGAGAGATGGATGGCGCGATTCTCGGAGTAGGATACTCATAATATCTACTTGATTGCGGACGAGTGGAAGACAACCTGTCTCACGAAAAGTATTTCTTTTTTGTAAAGCGAATCGTCCCTGACAGTAATAATTTCTACCGGACATCCAATCGCTCAGGCGCTATCTGTCCTGGCGCTGACAGGCTTTTTCAGGAAAAAAGACAACCCGGCGGCGACAAAACAAAAAATCCCTCCGGAGATAAAAGCAATCTTATAGTCCCCGGTCAGATCGAATACCTTGCCGCCGAGAATCGGTCCCACGATCCCCGCCACGCCGTACGAGGTAAACACCAGCCCGTAGTTTACTCCCATGTTTTTGGTGCCGAAATAATCTGCCGTGGCCGAGGGGAAAAGCGCAAAAATACCGCCGTAATTGAATCCAACCCAGGCCGAGGCCACTCCCAGGAGCAAGGTCGTCGCGCTCATTTTGATCAGAAACAGCATCATCAGGCCCTGTAAAAAAAACATCAGCAGCATGGCCCGGGTCCGGCTCAAGAAGTCTGAGGCAGAACCCCAGGATATCCTCCCGGCGCCGTTGAACAGGGCCAGGATACCGACAGCCGATCCCGCCGCAGCCGCGCTCAAGCCGCTGTGCACGCCGAAGGGCTTCAAGTTGCCGATAACCATTAAACCCGCCGAAGCTCCCAGAGCATACATCAGCCAGAAAATCCAGAATTGGGGCATGGCCAGCATCTCATTCCAGGTATAATCATTCTGCGATAATATCGCGGCCGGTTGCTTAGCCGGAGACATACCTTCCGGCACCCATCCCGCTGGAGGATTGCTCAGCAGCAAAGCCCCTCCTGGCACCCCGATCAGGAAAATCAGCCCCAGGCTCAAAAAGGCATTCGCCAGGCCGTTTGCGCTAATCAGATAAGCGGCCAACTGGGCGAAAATCCAGGCCCCTGCTCCGAAGCCCGCCACCGCCAGGCCGGTTATCAGGCCGCGCTTGTCCGGGAACCATTTGATCAGGGCCGCGATAGGACAGACATAGCCGAAGCCGAGGCCCGCACCCCCGATCAGCCCGATAGTCAGTACCAGGCCCGCAAATGAGCTGCCGATAAATGCCGCCAGGATATAGCCGATACTCAGTAAAAGACCGCCGGTCAGGGCGACTTTCCTCGGGCCTTTCTTATCCTGCCATCTCCCAGCGAAAATCATCACCAGGGCGAATACGGCCAGGGCCACTGAAAAGATGATCTGGGTCTGGGTTGTGGTAAATCCGTAGGCCTCTTTCAAGGGGTTGACAAATACACTCCAGGAATAGATCGCGCCCAGACATAGCTGAACAATCAAGGCACCGAACACTATCCACCAGCGGCTCATTTTCATATCAGCTCCTTTGTTCTCCATAATTTTCGTTGCTGAACTGCGAACGCGACCCAATTCTCGGAATGATACCATTATAAGAGAAAGATAACAAGAATCATTTTTAATTCCGGGGTGTACATCATCAGAATATTTTGGATAGTTGGTGTTGAAAATTAAGGTTTAGTTCTCAGTAATTGCAACTATTTCTCCGTTCTCATTTCTCGAGATTACAAGCCTTCCTCGCTTTCAGAAATTCCCGTTTGATCATATCCCTCAGCGACAGGCATTGCCCTCTATTTACCTCAAATGTTGCCTTCAAGGTTGGAAATACGGTTGGAATTTATTCACTCAAAAACATAAAGGGCTTGCTCATACAGAGCAAACCCTTGCCAGATAATGGCGGGGCATAGTTGACTATTTTCAAACTTTTTTGGCGGAGATGCCGGATGAGTTGACCAGGCGGATTCAGGCGCTGGGCTTGAATGCTCTGAATAAGTTGGGCTCGATCCCGGGAGCCAGTCCACCGGCATTTTTAGCGCCACAGGCCGACCGCATCCGCCTTGAAACTAACAGTCTGTTCGCCTATGGTGACCAGAAACCTATTATCCGATAATTTGGCCGAGGCTTGAGAAGGAGCATCCTGTGTATCGGCTACATCAATCAGGTGAATAAAAAGATAGTGATTTCCGGTAGACGAGCTACTACTAACTTCAATCCTTCCCACTCCCATATCCTCTATTCCTTTCTGCGTACCTACTGGTTCGATATCTTTACTTCCCACTTTGAACCCCTTAATCCATTCAAGCCGTACATCCGAGGGCAACAAAGTACGCACAATTGCCCTTGCGCCATTCCGGGACACTTCGAAGCTGGAGTTGTCACGGTTGATCTGAGGTTCTACCGGGCAGTGCCAGAGGATCTTGGGCACGAGCCCGGTCCGGGCGGTCTCAATGCGGTCAAGGACAACCAGGTATCGGTCAGCAAGGAACGCAACCTCCCTTGTAATTTTTCGCACTCGATCTTCGGTATATGCTGCGCTAAAATCTCCGGCCACATAAGATACATCTTTTTCATCAATGTAATCCAAGATATCGCCTGTTTCCGCCAACTTGTTGGCCAAATATTCGTCGATAGTACCATCGGACTGGCTGTGGAATACCCGCTGGCCACCTTCATCATCTTGTATTGCCGGGTCTACGACCAAGATGGTGTTGTGTGCTACCGTCCTGTGCCAGTACTCGGTGCGGAATGGTCCGGAATAGGTAAGGTAGGACCCACTGTCCAATAGCAGAGGACTTCTGCGAAAGACATCTAGATGACCCTGGTCAAAGTGACCATGATCGCAGAAATAGTTGCCACATTTGAAAAATACAGTAGTACCGTCGTCCTCCCAGCTCGTTTTCCAAATTACCATCCCCGTGCCATCGCGGCTGAACAGGGTCTTGAGCGGCAACCCCTTATGCGAAACAGAAGGGGCATCAGGATCGTAAAAAAGGAAATAAATATAAGCACTCGGCCACTCCACCACGTTCCCGTCGTTTTCCTTGATCAGCAGATTCAGGATGCCGCTGCCTACCGGGTCGGCATATGCCCAGGCTCGTTCACTGATGGCTCGGAAAGTATAATAGTCCGAAGTAATGCTATAGCTGTCTGCGTAACGGAGGTAGGTTTTATCCGGATAACGGCCGGCAATCAAGAAATGTATTTCTTTACGCGCCCAGTCACCCTGCTCCCTGGCGATCAGTTCCCAGAGGTTTTCTCCGGTTGCCGAATACCAGCAGGAGATAAAATGGGCGCAGTTCCACATCGAATATTTCCTGCCATATCCAAAACCATTGTGCACTGTGCCATCCTGAAGTTTACGTGCAGCAAACAATTGATCTTTGAAATAGTTTTCCCCAAAGCGAGCCAGACTTTCGGCCTCCGGGTGGTCGCCGAAAAGCGCCAGACCAGCCAGGGCGATACCCATTCCATATCCGTACATCCTGGTATGGAAAATATGCCCTCCTCCTCTGAGCTGGTCTTTCAGTCGGTTCGCTCCCTGCACAATATGTTCGGCGGCCTTATTTTTTTTCTCCTCGCTGAATTCAGGATGATGATAGAGCCAGTCGTAGGTCATGGCCCGCCAAGCCACGGTTATCCCGTCATCGGTGGTTATATCGTCCATTCTGATCGGCTTTTGAAGTTCAGCGATGACTTCCCCGGCCGCTGTTTCGTCATCGAGAATGAGGTATCTCATTGCCTTGTTCGGAAGGGAACGGCCCATTTTCTCCAGGATCGCTACCGCTGACTGGCGCCGAGCTCGATCCTTAACCATTTCCAGTGTAAGCCCGCGCGGCCCCCAAGGCTGAGAACGGAAAAACAGGCGTGGATGCTCGGGGATAATAACGGAATCAACAGCCTTCAGCGGTGAGAAGAGAAACAACATGAAAATGACAATCACTGGATTGCGCACATATATTTTTCTCATTTTCTCTCCATATTGTATATTGTTAGAGCGAGTGAGACAATTGTGACCTTCTCCAAAGAACGGTACAATAAGCCTTGAGTGAATTTAAGAATTGAAATTTGTCTCTGCAAGTATCCTTGCTATAGAAACGGAGGAGTGGTACTCCGGCCTGAGCATCGCTTCATCATCAGGAGTGCACCCTGTATCGTTTCAGAACTAGTTGGACTACTTTTGCCCATTAGCTAAGAGAGGGTTTATCCTGAAGGTTATTCTTAACACTATGCTGAAAACAGACTCCTTTTAAACAAAGTCTCGTCTGACTTTTAACACAATTGCTTAATTTTGAACTTCAAGTGTCCAACATATTCTGACGACGTACACCGAATCAACTTTTTCATCCAAAATGAGTGTGAAGGAAATCACCGGATGAATTTTCACCTGGAAGTTTCCTGAATTTGAGAATAATTTATAATTCATTGTTGAAACAAAAGTAATCTATCGCTTCAAGCTGGAAAGGACGAAAGATTTTTCTCAATATCCAAAAAGAAGGCTTTGCTAACCTCTATCAGTTTTGATGTGGGAAATATCAGTTTCAACCATTCTCCAAGCAGCTTTCGGTTCGTCTCAAAAAATGAACTCCTAAAGGTGGCTCGCTATGGCTAAAATTGGATTTCACCGGTTTTTTCACGGATTTGCGCTGGTTCTGCTGTCTGTTCTGGTGGTCTGTTCCTTCGTTTGCTCCTGCAGTCAGACCGGTAAGCAGGCAGCCGCCGCGTCGCGCTACAAGGTGGTCTCGCCGGGTACGCATCCGGGACTTCTGTTTTCCGCCGAAGAGCTTCCCGGTCTGAGGCGCCGCGCCAAAGGTGAAACTCTCGCCGCGGAAGCCTACCGCAGGGTGCTCGAACAGGCCAATGCGCCTGAAGGCGAGGGGGGAGGACAAAGAGGAGGGAGGGGCGGCGACTCCCAGGGGCTGATGGCCAAGGCGCTGGTCTACCAACTCGAGGGAAACCGGGAAATGGGCCGCAAAGCAGTGGAGCAGTTGATCAGAGTGGTCAGGGAGGTCGACCCGGAGCAGTTCCTTCAGAACAACTATGACCCCCTCTCTCACGGCCGTTATCCGATTATGCTGGGCTTTGCTTGGGACTGGCTCTACCCCGTGATGGAAGATAGCGAGCGCGTCGTGATCCTGGCCGGCATCGAAAACTGGTGCAAGATGCTGTTCGAGCATACCGAAAAACAGTGGTGGCGTGAC
>JAZDIG010000075.1:0-4522 GCA_043805105.1 Candidatus Glassiibacteriota bacterium
CCTCGATGTGCTGAAAATCGTGGTCGAACGCACAACGTTCGTTCCGCAGTTCGACCGGGCGCGCTCGGTGCTGGAGGCGGTCGGCGAACAGGGCGTGGGCGACCTGCCGGTGATGAGGTCTCCGTTCGGCAAGCTGGTGCACGAATACATGGGTTTCGAACAGGTGGTATTCGCCCTTTTCGACCATCCCGAGGTGATCCACGACTTCCTCGCCTTTCAGGAACGCAAAGACTTCGAGCTGGTGCGCCTGGCCGCCCGCAGTCCGGGCCGGATCGTGATCATTTCCGACCACGCCGATGAAAACCTGATCGCCCCGCCCTATTTCCGCGACTACTGCCTACCGTTCTACCACCAGGCGCAGGAAATCCTGCACGCTGCCGGCAAGCTTGTCAGCACGCATTGGGACGGCAACCATAAGGCGCTCTTTCCGCTATTGGCCGGCAGCGGATTCGATCTCCTGGACGGCTGTACTCCCGCGCCGATGAATAACTACGAGGTGGAGGAGCTGGCCCAGGCGCTGCCGGAGGGGATGGTGACCTACCTGGGAGTGCCCTCCAGCCTGTTCTGCCAGGGATTGCCAACCCAGGAGATTCTGGAATTCGGCGAAAGGATCATCAAAGCCCTGGCCGGCCTGGTGATCCTCAACGTGGGCGACATCCTCCCGCCCAATGGGGATATCGAACAGGTGATAGCGCTGGGGGAAATGGTGAAAGTACACAATAGAGGTCGATAATAAGTCGCCTCGGCCGGAAATGTACTCTTTGTTCGATAACCGAGCCGGAGCAGAAATCCGCGGCGCCGGATAAAAATTACCGGCTGCGCTAATATTATCGTTGTCAGCGTCTTACAAACATTCACATAAACCCCCGGAGCAAAATCATGCCTGTGGATAAAGCTGTTTTCATAATCTGTTCGCTGGCGTTCTGCCTCGCTCTGTCCGCCCATTCGGCCGAAACGATCAATCCTCACCGGGTACTCCTGGTAATCGGCGATCAGTGGCAGGACCCGGCTTCCTTCCTGATCGACATCCCGGTGAACGAGGCGCCGGAGTACGACCACACGATCCGGCCCAAGGGCGTGGATTTCATGCAACTGGTGGTGATGCTCAAGAGCTGGGGTATCCCCTTCGACATCGCCCGGCTGGACCAGCAGAGCCTGGACATCAACGCCTTTTTCGGCGCGGACGGACGGCCGCTCTACGGCTGCGTGATCTGGGCCGCCGACCCGCAAGCCGGCCTCCTGAAGCAGGACTACGAGGTGCTTCGTGAAGCGGTGGAAGACCGGGGCGTGAGCCTGGTGGCTCTCTCCAACCGGATTACCGATCCGGCGCTGGAGAGGCTTCTGGGCCTGCGCTACCTGGGCTACTTCATGGCCAGCGACACCGTCGCCACCGAGGGCAGCCATTACCTCACCCGCGGCCTGGCTCCTCTCCTGTTCGACATGGGAAAGGTGGGTTACATGCACCGGGTCCAGGTCGAGGCATCGGCCGGGACCGAAGTCCTGGCCCGGCACGGCCGCTACCCTGCCCTCACCCTGCGGAGCACCAAAAGCGGCTCCCGCGCGGTCTGGATCAGCGGGGATGCCCTGATCATGTTCGACCAGCCCAACATTCGCACCGTGCTGCGGCGGGCCATTACCTGCGCCACAGGGTATTCGCTGTTCAAGACCTGGGAAAACCGCCGGATCATCGTCATGGACGACCCGGGAGGCAGTCAGAATGCCTGGCTCGAACACTGGCAGTACCCCACCCTGACCCGCGAACAGATCCGCAGCCGGCTGATCGAGCCCTTGAAGGCCCACAAGGCCCTCCTGGTAATTAACGTGATACCGGGCTTCGTCAACCAGGAGAAGCGGAGGATCGAGCCGGCTTTCCGGGAGAAATTCACCGATGCTTTCGGCACGCTGCAGGACTATCCATCGACTAAGCTTGGGCTGGAAGACGGCGTCAAGGAAGGCGTGTTCGAGCTGCAGTCGCACGGTTGGACCCACATGCAGCCCGACCTCGATTCCCCGCCCGGACCCTGGTGGGGCGCGCCCCTGGATGGTGAAAAAGCTGAAGTCGGCTGGTACCGGGAGTTCGGCGACACGCGCCGCGGCTTCGTGGACATCCCGGCCGCCGCCCAGGTTTTCCGCATGCGCACCGGCAGGAAGTGGCTCGAAGGTCTATTCGGTATCGACCCGCTGTCCTTCGTCTCCGGCGGCGGCGGAGTTTCCCTGCACGAGTACCACAACCATACCTGGGTGCTGGCCGCCCGGGAAGGATTCGGCTGGTTCTGCTGGTTCGGCGGCTACCTGGGCCCCGACCTGGCGGTCAGAAGCTGGCTGTTCGAAGGCAGCGCCGAAAGCCCGCTTACTATCCAAGCTGAGCCGGACGCCCACGACAAGGGAATTGCCGAACATCCCGATCAATTCGCGCGGACGTTCACCCAGGCGGGGCCGATGGCGATCTATATCGGCCTCAACGAGTTTATCGGCTACATGCACGCCGGCAGGCAGATCGAATCACAGCCCGGCGGCATGGTGACCTTCCATTACGACCCGCACTACTGCCAGCATTTCGCCGGGAACAGCTCCGTTTGGAAGCTCGATGTGGCCGACTGGGCGCGAAAAGAGCTGGCCGGGAAGACGATCTCAATCGACGGCAAAGCGGCAGGGAAAGTCGCGGCCGCCGGAGAGCAGGAGATAACGATACCGGCGGGATTGGGAGAGCATAAGCTTGTAATCGGCAACTGAGACGAACCTGGGCGTGATTCCATTGGCGACCTGCGGTCGCCCTGTGGCGGCATGGAGAAATATCCGTATAATTTTGCCAGTTATTCCCTCTCTCCGTGATTCCATGGGTCTGCGGCTGGGCGGGGCGGCGCGGGGATTTGGCGCAGCCCCCGGCAGGGGCACTTCGACCAGAGGCGCTCCGCAATGACCGTGCCGGCCCGCCCCCTCTCCCGGCCGCTAAAATCTCCACTGACCGGGCTTTTAGCTGGACTCGACCAGCGATACTGAATGCGGCGGCTGTGAATCAGATGTTTCGGGGCCATTGGCTGCTTCCCCGGTCAGGATTGCGAAGACAAGCCTGGCCTTCAGCTCGTTTTCAGCTCGCGCTCGATTCTCGTCCGGACTTTTTTCCAGGACTCGGTGATCAGGAAGCTTTCGTCCATGTTGGCCGCCATCTCCCGGAACCGGTTCATCGGAACCGAAAAGCTCAGGAGGTTTCCGGCGACGTGGGGCCTGGCCGAAACGTCGAACATGCCCAGCACGGCCCGGGGCTCGGGTCTTAGCCCTTCCAGGCGGGCGTACTGCACGACCGACCCGCAGCCGGCTGAAAAAGGCGCGTAAACACCGTCCAGGTCCGGCCGGTCGAAATTGGCCAGGGTAAAAAGTCCGCTCAGCACGTCCGGGTGAGCGAAAAAGATTACCGCCTCGGGATCGTCGTCTTCACCCAGGTTGTCCCAGCGCTTGAAGATGATGTATTTGCCGGAGGCGGGCGCGTCCTGGAAATTGTACATCATCTGGCGCACCAGCTCCGGGCCCTTCTTGTAGCGCTCGCCCTCCATCTCGTCCTCGATTCCGCAAGACAGGAAGTACTCGAAGTTGGGCCGGAGCTTTTTGGTGAAACCCAGATAACGCCTGCCGCCGGTGCAGGATACCGCAGCCTGGTCGAAAGCGAGCGATTCGCCGCGGCGCACCCGTCCCAGCTCGCCGATAAAACAGCGCCAACCGGCCGGCTCTTCCATCCGAAGGGCATCTCCCGGACTGTCCGCATAGTAAAAAGCCACTGGCAATTCCGCACCGGGGAAGTAGTGCTGCCAACGCCGGCTGAACTCGTTCCTGAACGCAGTCTCCATATACTCCAGCCTCCGCATTGAATTTTTACGTCCTGAAATAGAATATCCGGCCCGGCGGCAAAAAGCAACACCGGATTTACCTGTCCATTTTTAATACTGGCCCGGCAGGGCGGCTGGTTTTAGGTTAGAAGCAGAAACCCGGCGCGTAAACCGACCGGTCCGGGGACACCCTTCTGTCCGAAAATTCCATTCACCCCGGCGGATGATTTTCCGGCCGGGAAGGAGGCGGGATTGAACAGGACCAGGCGGGAGTTGTTCAGGCTGGCGGCTGGCTCGGTGGCGCTGGCGGCCGCGGCCGGCTGCCGGGGACGGAAGGGGGAGCGGGAAATAAGCATAGATTCGCTCGAAGCCGCGGCCGCCGCTCCGGTCCTGCATCTGGATGGGCTGGCCGACCCGGTCGAAATCGAGTCGATCGAGCTGTTCACCGATGGCAGGGACTACTTCGTCCTTTCGAGGAGCAGGGCCGGCGCCGAGGGGATAGCCCTGACCAATGGCCGGGCCGCCTATCTCCACCCCATTCTTCAGCAGCTGGTGATTCCCTTCTTTATCGGCAGGGACGCCAGAGAGCTGGAGGCGCTGATCGACGGGGTGTACGTCCACGAAAGCAACTACAAGCTCAGCAGCCCGGCCCTCTGGTGCTGCGTGGCCTGGATCGAATTCAGCCTCCTGGACCTGCTGGG
>JAZDIG010000076.1:0-2851 GCA_043805105.1 Candidatus Glassiibacteriota bacterium
CCTCGATGTGCTGAAAATCGTGGTCGAACGCACAACGTTCGTTCCGCAGTTCGACCGGGCGCGCTCGGTGCTGGAGGCGGTCGGCGAACAGGGCGTGGGCGACCTGCCGGTGATGAGGTCTCCGTTCGGCAAGCTGGTGCATGAGTACATGGGTTTCGAACAGGTGGTGTTCGCCCTGTTCGACCACCCCGAGGTGGTCCACGACTTCCTCGCCATCCAGCGCGAAAAAGACCTCGAACACGTGCGCCTGGCCGCCAGCTCTCCAGGCCGGATCGTGATCATTTCCGACCACGCCGATGAAAATCTGATCGCCCCGCCCTATTTCCGCGACTACTGCCTCCCGTTCTACCACCAGGCGCAGGAAATTCTGCACGGGGCCGGTAAGCTTGTCAGCACGCATTGGGACGGCAACCATAAGGCGCTTTTTCCGTTCTTGGCCGGCAGCGGATTCGACCTCCTGGACGGCTGCACTCCCGCGCCGATGAACAACTACGAGGTGGAGGAGCTGGCCGGGGCGCTGCCGGAAGGGATGGTCACCTACCTGGGCGTGCCCGCCAGCCTGTTCTGCCAGGGCTTGCCCACCCAGGAGATTCTGGAATTCGGCGAAAGGATCATCGAAGCCCTGGCCGGCCGGGTGATCCTCAACGTGGGCGACATCCTCCCGCCCAACGGGGATATCGAACAGGTGATAGCGCTGGGGGAAATGGTAATGAAGTACAACCGCAGTCAATCTTGAGTCACTTCGGCTGAAATTGTGCCTTTTAGCGTTAATATTACTGGCATCAGCGTCTTACAAACATTCACATAAATCGCCCGGAGCGAAACCATGTCTATGGAAAAAGCTGTTTTCATAATCTTTTCGCTGGCGTTCTGCCTCGCTCTGTCCGCCTATTCCGCCGAAACGGTCAACCCGCACCGCGTGTTGCTGGTAATAGGCGACCAGTGGCAGGACCCCGCCAGTTTCTTGATCGACATCCCGGTAAACCAGGCGCCGGAGTACGACCACACGATCCGGCCCAAGGGCGTGGATTTCATGCAGCTGGTGGTGATGCTCAAGAGCTGGGGCATCCCCTTCGACATCGCCCGGCTGGACCAGCAGAGCCTGGACATCAACGCCTTTTTCGGCGCCGACGGACGGCCGCTCTACGGCTGCGTGATCTGGGCCGCAGACCCGCAAGCCGGCCTCCTGAAGCAGGACTACGAGGTGCTTCGTGAAGCGGTGGAAGACCGGGGCCTGAGCCTGGTGGCTCTCTCCAACCGGATTACCGATCCGGCGCTGGAGGGCCTTCTGGGCCTGCGCTACCTGGGCTACTTCATGGCCAGCGACACCGTCGCCACCGAGGGCAGCCATTTCCTCACCCGCGGCCTGGCTCCTCTCCTGTTCGACATGGGCCAGGTGGGCTACATGCACCGGGTCCAGGTTGAGGCATCGGCCGGGACCGAAGTCCTGGCCCGGCACGGCCGCTACCCGGCCCTCACTATCCGGCGCACCAAGAGCGGCTCCCGCGCGATCTGGATCGGCGGGGACGCCCTGATCATGTTCGACCAGCCCAATATCCGCACGGTATTGAGGCGGGCCATTACCTGCGCCGCCGGCTATTCGCTGTTCAAGACCTGGGAAAACCGCCGGATCATCGTCATGGACGATCCGGGAGGCAGTCAGAATGCCTGGCTCGAACACTGGCAGTACCCCACTCTGACCCGCGAACAGGTCCGCAGCCGGCTGATCGAGCCCTTGAAAGCCCACAAGGCCCTCCTGGTAATTAACGTGATACCGGGCTTCGTCAACCAGGAGAAGCGGAGGATCGAGCCGGCTTTCCGGGAGAAATTCACCGATGCTTTCGGCACGCTGCAGGACTATCCTTCGACTAAGCTCGGGCTGGAAGACGGCGTCAAGGAAGGCGTGTTCGAGCTGCAGTCGCACGGCTGGACCCACATGCAGCCCGACCTCGACTCCCCGCCCGGGCCCTGGTGGGGTGCGCCGCTTGATGGTGAAAAGGCTGAAGTCGGCTGGTACCGGGAGTTCGGCGACACGCGCCGGGGCTTCGTGGACATCCCGGCCGCCGCCCAGGTCTTCCGCATGCGCACCGGCCGGAAGTGGCTCGAAGGTCTATTCGGTATCGACCCGCTGTCCTTCGTCTCCGGCGGCGGCGGAGTTTCCCTGCACGAGTACCACAACCACACCTGGGTGCTGGCCGCCCGGGAAGGATTCGGCTGGTTCTGCTGGTTCGGCGGTTACCTGGGCCCCGACCTGGCGGTCAGAAGCTGGCTGTTCGAAGGCAGCGCCGAAAGCCCGCTTACTATCCAAGCCGAGCCGGACGCCCACGACAAGGGCATTGCCGAACATCCCGATCAATTCGCACGGACGTTCACCCAGGCCGGGCCGGAGGCGGTCTATATCGGCCTCAACGAGTTCATCGGCTACATGCACACCGGCAGGCAGATCGAATCCGAGCCGGGCGGCAGGGTCACTTTCCACTTCGACCCGCACTATTGCCAGCATTTCGCTGGGAATAGCTCGGTCTGGAAGCTCGATGTGGCCGACTGGGCGCGAAAAGAGCTGGCCGGGAAGACTATCTCAATCGACGGCAAAGCGGCGGGGAAAGTCGCGGCTGCCGGTGAACAGGAGATAACCATACCGGCGGGATTGGGGGAGCATAAGCTTATAATCGGTAACTGAGACAAATCAGGAGCGGGTCCCCATTGGCGACCTGCGGTCGTCCTGGGGCGGCACGGAGAAATATCTGTATAATTCTGCTATTTATTCCCTCTCTCCGTGATTCCCTGGCTCTGCGGCTGGGCGGGCCGGCACGGTCATTTCAAGAACCACCCGGCAGGGGCAATTCGAACA
>JAZDIG010000077.1:0-8042 GCA_043805105.1 Candidatus Glassiibacteriota bacterium
AACTCCGTGCGCTGATCTGTTTTCAGCTGCGGCGTCAGCAGCCAGCGGGTCGGGATCAGCCGGCCGTCCAGCCGCTTGATGTCCTTGAAGAACATGGTGCGGACGAGCCGGCCTTTCTCATCGTAGAATTCCTCTTTCAGCGGCATGAAATCGCTCATCCGCACCCAGAACACAATCCGGTCCCAGACCACCGGAGCATCCTCCTTCGGGACCAGCTCGACCGCAGCCGCATCCTCGCCATCGAGCGTGTCGCGGGCCAGCAGCCTGTGGTCGTAGTCCTTCGAAAGGGAACTCTCGTGCACCAGGTCATCATTGGTGAAATCGCTGCCCATCCAGCTGTCCATCATCATCGAGGGCGGGATTTTGACAGTGCGGCCGATTTCCGGCAGCCAGGTCCACATCTGGCCCTCACGCTTGAGGTAGGCGGTGCCCGCCTCCCGGGCCGGCTCGATCACTTCCAGGTAAAACATCGACTGCCCCCGCTCCCAGCTGTGCATGGTCATGCTGCGGGTCCAGTCCGGGCGGACGATCGACATCCGGTAGGTGCCGTAGTTGGAGGAGCCGCGCATCAGCGTGTCGGCGTGTAAGGCGATCCTGGCGGCCAGGGAAGTGTCGGCCGGGGACCGGGCCTGGAGCCGGGGAGTGTATACGAGCGCTGCGGCCAGGAGAAGCGGGCAGGCCGATAATCGTTTCAGCTTAAGTATCGTCACCAGATTCTCCCTGTCTTATAATCCAAAAGTCTGACGCCTGGTTTTTGTGGCTGGACCTTTGATCGCCTGCTCTGACCTGAACCTCTTACGACAAGTCTGAGAAGAAGATGGACGGGTCCGTTCTGTCAGGTACTGACCCGTTCGTTATTCGGCCGGGTCGGAGGCGAGGGGGCGGCCCAGCAGAGGGTGGCGGTCCATCATGCTTTCGGCTGCGTTCTGACGGATGAAATCGGTGAAAGATTCGCGCTCGGACAGGTCGAGCGTGGCGAGGGCCAGCGAGGGGCGGTGGCGCCGGGCGCGGGCGAGCACCCGGCCGTTGAAGCTCACGATCAGGCTCTCGTGCCAGGAAGGAGCCTCGCTGGTATTGGAGGCCGACAGGTAAATCCCGTTCTCGCTGGCTCGGGTAATGAGCGTGGCCGGGGCCACCGTGCGCATGTGGTCGGCCCGCTCTCCTCCCGCCTGGTAGCTGCTGATCAGGATCAGGTTGACCTCCTGGTACATCAGCTTGCGGAAAAGCTCCGGGAAACGCATGTCGAAGCAGATAGTCAGCCCCACCACGAAATCCTTGATCCTAACGGTAACCAGGCGGTTACCGGGTTGGTAGGCGGCGGCGTCCGTGTCGGTGAGGAAAATTTTGTCATAGCGGCCGATCTGTCTCCCCTGCGGGTCGACCAGGTAGAGGCAGTTGTAAGGCCGGCCGGCCCCGGCGGGGAAATGAGTGCTGCCGTAGACCAGCCAGAGGCCGAGCCGGTCGGCCAGGGAACACAGGTCGGCGTTGCGCCTGGCCAGAAGCTCGCGGTCGATCCGCCTCAGGTCCGGTATGTGTACCCGGTAATAACCGGTGAGAGCGGTTTCCGAAAACTGGACCAGCTCCGCGCCCAGATCGGCGGCCCGCCTCATCCAGCGCGCCATCGCCCGGTAATTTTTCTCTACATCGCCGGTGACCCGGAACTGAACGCAGGCCACAGTGAGCTTGCCGTTTAGCGCCATGCTCCATCTCCCGAATAAATCCTGTCGGTCAGCCAATCCAGACAATATATAATCCGGGGCACTGAATTTGCCAATCTTTGTCCGGGAGGTCCCGCCCGGCCGCCGCCAAGGGTAGCCAGTAGCCGGGATTCAGTAGTCAGAAGGCCTTTTCCCGGCCCCTCCTCCCCTGAAGCCAGAAGTCAGAAGCCAGAAGACACTGCCCGCCCGGCCGCCGCCACGGGGTAGTCAGTAGCCAGTATTCAGTATTCGAGAAGACCCGCCGGGTCGCCGTCAGTTTCGCAGCCCTTGTATGCCTTCACTTTGTCACAATGTAACTTTATCACTTCTCCCAGCCCCTTTCCCATCACGAAATAAATGTAACCTCCCTGATTCTCGCGTGTATAATGTTTAACCTGCGGAAATCAAGACCCGCCCCCCAGCCCGTCCTCGAACTCTGCAAATTTTGACTATATCGCTACCCCGGAGGGATTATGCTTGGTGGCAGTCATTCTTTACAGGTAAAAATCCGCCTGATGCTCGTGCTTTGTCTGATCCCGGCCTTTATTACAGTCCTGGAGGCACAGCGCCCGGGACAAGGCGGCTGGGGCGGTGGCGAAAGAACGCGTTCCGGAGAAGGGAGGGGCAATAGACACGAATCCAGGAAGAGCAAGGAAAACGATGAAGTCCGAAGCCGTTTCCTGAGAGTCTGCGAAGTCCTGACCATGTCGAAAAAGCAGTTGAAAGACGCGGATTTATTATTCAAAAGCCTGCAGAAGGAGAAACAGTCGATCGAGCGGGACCAGCAGACCGGAGCAGTCAGTGCGCTCGAAGCGGGAACCAGGCTCAAAAAAGCCGGAGAAAGCTTTGAAAATAATTTCATCGCCCTGCTGGATGAGCCGCAAAAGCAGAGCTTCGAAAAGCTCAAAGAAGACAAAACCATCGAGGGAGAATGGTGGTGAATGAATCGAAGTTTTGAGTATTACATACTTTTCTTGGGGCATTTTTAAGGAGGGGATATGTTTGAAAACCACGTCAGGGGAGCTGGAGAGCGTACCTGGCTCCGGCCCGGAATACTCAATTCTTCAATCATTGCCTTCTGCCTTTTACTTGGCGGCCGGCCGGATGCCTCTTTCGCGCAAGCCGCCGAACGACCGGTGGGCAGCGCTCCGGCCAGAAGGGACATCCGGGGCACGGTGCGCGACGCCGAAACCGGGGAAGCCTTGCCCCACGCCACGGTGCTTTTAGTCGGCACCAAACTGGGAGCCTCGACCAACACTGATGGTTATTTCATAATAGTGAACGCGCCTGTGGGCAAACAGACCCTCCAGGCCAGGTACATCGGCTATGCGGTCAAGAATATCGAGGTCGGGATAGAGGAGAACACCCTGTCCCCATTGACCATCGAGCTGAAGCGGGTGGTCTACGAGCTCGAGGGCATCACGGTCGAGGCCCAGGCGCAGACCCTGGACGCCTCCGCAAGGGTCAGCCAGGTGGTGCTGGCTCCGGCTCAGCTCTTGTCCTTGCCCAATCTCGGAGAAGTTGACGTTTTCCGCTCCCTGCAGCTATTGCCCGGAATCAGCGGAGTCAGCGACGGCTCCGCCGGCCTCTACGTCCGGGGAGGAACTCCGGATCAGAACCTGGTTCTTTTCGATGGCATGACAATCTACCACGTGGATCACTTTTTCGGCATGTTCAGCGCTTTCAACGCCGATGCCATCAAGGACATCCGGGTCTACAAGGGAGGCTACCCGGCGGAATTCGGCGGGAGAATCAGCAGCGTGGTGGAACTGACCGGCAAGACCGGAGACGTGAACGAAATGCGCTACGGCCTGGGAGTCAACCTGCTGAGCGCCAATGGAGTTTTCGAGCTGCCGCTTTCGGATAAAGGCTCGCTGTTGATATCAGCCCGGCGCTCCTACACCGATTTCGTCAAAAGCTCCCTTTACAAAAAACTTTTCGATTTTATAAGCGGTGATCAACAGACCACCAATTTCATCAGCCGGGCCCCAAGCTTCGGCCGCTCCGGGGGCAGACAGAATTTTGCCTCGGTCGCGGAAAGGCCCGACTTCTATTTTTACGATCTCAACACCAAGCTGACCCTGACTCCATCGGAAAAGGACATCGTCGCCATCAGCGTATACCGGGGCAAGGACAATCTCGACCAGTCGCAGTCCCTGAGCGGCGCGAACTTCGGCTTTCGTCCGGGAGGGACCGGTTCATTCTTCTCAGGCGAGAGTTTGAGCCGGCAGACCAGGGAGATCACCGACTGGGGAAATACCGGAATCAGCGGCAAATGGTCGCGGCGGCTCCACGACCGGTTTTATTCGAGCCTGATAGCGTCCTATTCGAAATATTTCAGCACTTACGACCGCAGCCAGGGAATTTCCGGCGGCAGCGCCCTGGAAGACAGCCTCAGCTTCTTCCGCGGCGGAGGCTCGGCTTCCAACGAGGATAACGAAGTCGAGGATTTCACTCTTCGTCTGGATAACGAATTTCACGCGACGGACTCGCACGATCTCAAGCTGGGATTGAGCCTTTCGAACTTCAGCTCGCAGTACTTCGCCACTTTGAACGACACGACTAACCTGCTGTCCCGTCAGACCAAATCCAGACAATCCAGTGTCTACCTGCAGGATTTGTGGAAAGTCACCCGGAACCTGGACTTTACCGCCGGAGTGCGAGGGATTTATTACGACCGGACCAGCTCGTTCTACTGGGAGCCGCGGGCCAGTCTGATCTGGGCGCTTTCCGAGGCGGTCAGGCTGAAAGGCGCCTGGGGCCGCTACAATCAGTTCGTCAACCAGATCGCCAATGAAAACGTGCTCGAAGGCAGCCGGGATTTCTGGATCCTGGCCGATAACGAGTTAGCTCCCAATTTCGCCGAACACTATATCCTCGGGGCCTCCTGGGAAAACGATTCATATCTTTTCGATGTAGAAGGATACTACAAAAACCTGGAAAACCTGGTGGAATACACTCGCCGGGTTACGCCGCGGGATGCCGGAATCCTGCAGGAAGTCACCCGGGGCTTTTTCCAGGGCGGCGGCTTCGCCAAGGGCCTCGATTTTCTGCTGCAGAAAAAAGCCGGCCGGATGACCGGCTGGGTCGGCTACAGTCTGGGCAAAGTCGAATACAGTTTCCCCGAACTCAACCGGGGAGAATCCTTTCCTGCCTCGCACGACCGCACTCACGAGCTGAACCTGGTCGGCAAATACAGGCTCGGCAAATGGGACCTGTCCGCCACCTGGATTTACGCCACGGGCAAGGCCTACACCGCTCCGGAAAGCCAGTACTTCATCGACCTGATCGATGGCTCGCAGTTGAGCTACATCCATGTCAGCGACAAGAACAGCCAGCGCCTGCCGGCTTACCATCGTCTCGATCTGGGTATTTCGCGGACTTTCAATGCCAGGTCCATCAAGTACGTCGCCGGTTTTTCCATATTCAATCTCTACAACCGGAAAAACGTCTGGTACCGCAGATACGATCTCAATACCCAGCCGATCACGGTCAGCGATGTAACCATGCTCGGCTTTACTCCCACGATTTATCTTCAGCTTTATTCGAAATAGAGAGGACAGTATGCCCAGATCAATCATTGCATTCCTGGCCATCCTGGCGCTCGTGACGGCCTCCTGCACGGAGAATTCACCGCCGCTGCCGGAGGCTGACCTGGTGGTAATCCGCGGCTACCTATACGCGGGGCAGCCGGTCAGTGAAATCCGGGTCACCTCGGTCATGAGCCTCGGCAGCGAGGATTCATTGGCCCCGCCCATAAGCGATGCCCAGGTTTTCCTGACGAAAAACGGAACGCGCTACCAGCTGGTGCCCACCCCGGACAGGCCTGGTTACTATCACTACTCCGGGATCGATCTGACCGTAGAGGCGGGCGACCGGTTCGGGATCGAGGTGACTTATTACGGTAAAACAGCCACAGCCGGCACTACCGTTCCGCTTCAGCCCAAACAGGTCGTTATCGACCCGCAGGAACTGGTCGTGACCAGGGTGGATTCCGGCGGCTTCGGCCAGTTCGGCAGGTTTTTCGAGGACGACACCACCGCAGTCCGGGTGGACTGGGTAAACACGGATGGATCGAATTATTACGTCACTCTGGATAATCTCGAAACCGATCCCCAGCCGATCAACGAAAACTTTTTCGGGAATCTGCCCGAGGAATTTCAGCGGGGCTTCCGGAACCGCTTCACCTCGGTTCCGGTCAACGGCAGCGAGTACCGGATCACCCGGCAGAACGTCACCTATTTCGGCAAGCACCTGGTCACGGTCTACCGGGTAAATCAGGAATACGTGGACTTATACCGCTCGAGGAACCAGGATACCAGGGATCTGAACGAACCTTTAACCAACGTGGTGAACGGCCTGGGGGTTTTTACCGCGTTTAACAGCGCCGGGGTTTACCTGGAGGTGGTAAATGGACAGTGAGGGGGAATACTCCCTTCCCCCCACCCCTCCCGCCACCCGGAAACCAGAAGTCAGAAGCCAGAAGTGAGAAGACGGAAGACCCCGCCCGGCCGCCGCCATGGATAGTCTGTGGTCGATATTCAGTATTCGGGAGGCTCCGCCGGGCTACCTTTTAGTCTCCAAGTCTCTCTGTGCCTTGTGCCTTGTGTCTTTACTTTGTCACTCTGTAACTTTGTCACTTTGTAACTGTCTTTAGTCTCTTAGTGCCTCAGTCCCTCACCCCCACCCACCAGACGCCCTCGACGATTTTTCTTGCCCGCATGGTAACCTCGTCTTTATTAAATTAGCCCAGGTAAACGCATGAAAAGAATGAACTGGCTGTGCGGCAATTTATCACACCCGACCGGCCTGTTCTCGCGCCGTCCGGTTCGCCGCCCATAAGCCAATACATGTTAACGCCGATCAATATCGAATTGTTTCTTAGAATTAAATTCAAAGTCCAACTGCTCAGGAAGGCCTGAAATGCCGGTTCAGTCCATGAACATCGGTTCCCCTGCCCCGGGAAACTCCCAGGCGAAACAGGCGGTTCTGGTGCTGGCCGGGGCTTACCTTCTGTTCTTCATCACCCCGCTCGGGGTAGCCGGTGCCGTGCCCCGTCTGTGTCCCTGGTACCGGTTCACCGGCCTGGATTGCCCGTTCTGCGGCCTGATTCGGTCGCTGGTCGCCACCGCGCACGGCAGCTTCCGGGTGGCGGTTGCCCTGCACCCGCTGGGTCCGGCGGTTTTCGCCGGCGGCCTGGTCCTGCTGGCCTCCGCAATCGGCTGTTGGATCAGGGGACGCAGTTTCGATCTGTTCAGGGTGCTCCCGGGGGGCCGGCTGACAGCCGCGCTTCTGGCCCTGGCCTGGCTGGCCTGGTGGCTCGTCCGGATCAGCGGCTGAATGACGCAGCCGGGGTCAGGGGGCCGCTGGTTCCGGTGTTCCGCTGTGCCTGGAGCCGAGCCAGTATAGGACTAGGCCCAGGCCGAGGTTGGCGATAAGGGAGGCCAGGGTGACAAGCTGCTCCCGGCCGTCCAGGTCGAGCAGGAAAAACAAACTCATCAGCAGGCCGATAAGGATCATCACTGCGCCGAGGATCTTGAAGGAGCTTAGGTCTGCGCTGCGGCTCTCGAATTCCTCGCTGATTTCCTTTTTTACGTCCACCGGTGTGTCGAGCTTTTTGAAGAAAGCGCCCACCCGGTCAAAATAGCGCCTGCCCGGCACGATCCTCAGCCGGCTCACCGTTTCCACCATCACCGCCCAGGCCGCTGCCAGGGCGACAATTAAAACCGGAGTGGTGTAAATCCGGTAGACCAGCGACTGCACCCAGACCAGGTTGTCAACGTCCACCACTATCCCCCCGCCGGCCCCCTCGATCCGCGGCAGATTGAGATAGAGGAAAATCCCGTAGCAGAAATACCAAAGGCCGAGCAGGTAGAGCAGGACCTTGCCCCAGAACTTCAATTTCTGGCTGCCGCCGAATTCTTCCGAAAAGAACATTCCCGGGATGAAAAAGAGCGCGCAGAGCAAGGGGTAGAGCACCGCCTGGAACAGTTCGTAACCCAGGTAGTGCTCCCAGTTGCCGATAGCGAACACCACGCCGATAGTCATTCCTATCAGGATCACGGCATAAGGCACCCAGGTGGGTGTGCGCCTGTACACCAAACCCAGGATTATGGGTACGGCCACCGGGATACCCAGCACGCTCCCCACCTTGATCATCAGGTCGAAAGCGCCCAGGTCCGTCAAAGTGGAGTAGAAATAGGCGATCAGGATGCTGATCAGGCCCATCACCAGGGTGACCACCATCCCCAGCCGGTGCAGGAACTGGCTGGAGGCGTTTTTGATGAAGACCGTGCCGATAATGTCTTTGGTGATCACCGCGCTGTACATATTGTAGAAAGCGGA
>JAZDIG010000078.1:0-2751 GCA_043805105.1 Candidatus Glassiibacteriota bacterium
CAGCCTCCGCCCTGCCGGCCCAGATACATGAAGCCCTGGCTGCCGTAAATCTCCACCCGGGTGGCGCAGAACGGCCAGTCGGGCAGCTCGTCGCCGTCCCGGATAGCGGCCGGGATCTTTTTCATGTAGGGACTCCAGAGACTGGCCTCCAGCACCAGGGTCAGGCCGGGGTAATCGAAAGCCGCCACCTGGGTATCCGGTATCTCGCGACCGTCGGCGTGGACGTAAATGCCGCCGGTATGGGACACCGTTTCCGGGTAGCCGAGGCCGACAGTCAGGCGGGCCAGGTCGAGTTGATGGACCGCTTCACCGGCGATGTTGCCCGGGCCGAAATCCCAGCGGTTGAACCACCATTGCCCCGGGCTGTAGGCCACCAGCGGCGAGGGGCCGCACCACATGTCCCAGTCCAGCCCGGCCGGGACTGGCTGATCCGGCCCCTTAGGCGACGCCGGGTAGGGAGTCATGTTGAGGACCCGGACCAGATGGATGCCGCCGAGATTGCCGGCGGCGATGTATTCGGCCGCGGTTTTCACGTAAGCCGAACTGCGGGTCTGGGTCCCGACCTGCACCACCCGCTCGTAGCGACGGGCCGCCTCGACGCACTTCCAGCTCTCCCGGACCGTGATCGCCAGCGGCTTCTCCACGTAGACGTCCTTACCCGCCTGGCAGACCATCACCGTGATCACCGCGTGCCAGTGTTCCGGCGTGGCGTTTATCACGCCGTCTACGGCCCGGTCGTCGAGCACGCGGCGGAAGTCCTTCACGATCTGCGGGCTCTTCTCCTGCCGCTGCTCCACTACCTCGACCGCCCGGTCGAACCGGCCCTCGTTCACGTCACAGAGATAAGCGATCTCCACTCCCGGTATCTGCATCAGCCACTGCAGCAGCTGGGTTCCCCGGCCGCCGCAGCCGATTACACCGAGTACGATTTTGTCGCCGGGAGCCGCGGTCATCTTGGTCGCCAGGGCCGGAAAGGCCAGGGCCGCGCCCACTGTGCCGCCGAGAAAGCTCCTCCTGCCGATCTTTTTCATCTGTATCTCCCCCGCCAGGTGGTTGACAGTATATAAAAAATTTCTTTAAAGCTTTCTTTTATGCTTTATTCCTCCAGACCTGCCATTCCGGTTTCCGCACCTTCGCTGAAAAGACCGCAATAGTGTTGGCTGTCTTCGAACAGGCCGCCGCTGGCAGCGTAAAAGTCCTCTCCCAGCTCGAACACTCCACTTTCGGCGCGCCGCCATGGCCCATCCGGCTGCGGATGGTAGCTTTCGAGCCTCGGCCAGTCGCGGTATAGCTGCTCTCCATTTGTCTCCAGAAGACCCAGTCCCAGTCCAGGCAGTGGGGCGAGCCTGGCCGCCACGTTCCGGTTCCATTCCACCAGGACCGGGTTAACAGTCAGGTCGGCGCAGAAACAGGCCAGGCCCGCGCGACCAGCGGCCAGGGCAACAGCGAGGGTCCGGCTGAGAGTTTTGGCCGCCGGCTTGAGCGCCACCGCGCGGTAGCCGAGTTCCGCCGCCATAGCCACGTCCGCCGGTTCCTCGATCATTTCATCGGCGGCCGCGGTCAGGCCCAGCTCGCCCACTCCCAGGCCTGTACCAGCGGCGAACGGCTCCTCCAGCAGAAGAATCCGCTCCCTGGCGCCGAGGCGTTCGGCGTGGCCGAGGAAGTCGAGCAGGGTTTCGGAGTCCGGGTAGCGGCCATTGGCGTCGATATAATAGCGGACCCGGCCATCGGCTGTGGCTGGCGTCCCGCGGTCCCCCACCGCCCGGTGGACCCGTTCGAGCAGCTGGACGTCCCGGGCGAGCATTTCCGTTCGGCCGCCCGGGTTCCCAATTTTGATCTTGAGGATGAAATAGCCCCGCTCCACCAGGTCCACGATCTCCCCGGCCGGCGTACCGTAGGAAATCACCGGGACACTGGCCACGCGCCCGTGCCTGAAAGCCAGAGCCGGACGGTAACATTCCTGAACTATTTCGTCGAATGATTTCAAGCCGTTTTCGCGGGCGTAAAGCAGCCAGGCGGCGTTGTCGAGAGCCACCAGGGAGTTGAGGACAAACGCCCGGCGCAGGTCGTTTTTACCGGTAATCCGCTTGCCGTGCTCCCAGGTCTGGTCAATGATTGCCGTCAGCAGGTCCGGCGGGCGGAGGTAGGTTCTTTTCCGGGCCAGACGAGTGGCCCAGGCAGTCAGCTCGTACATCAGCCGGTTGCCCTCTTCCTCGGAGAGGGCGGCGAATAGTTCACTGTCGGCCCAGAGCACGCTCTGCGTGCCGAGTCCCACGGCGCGATTGCCGGATTCACTTTCCAGCAGCACGGCCACCTGCCAGAGCCGGGTCACGAACGCTCCCTTAAATCCGTAGGGGACTCTCAGCGGCTCCCGCTCGAACGCGCAAGCCGCCCGGCGGATCGTGACCGGCCTGTACATATAGACTCACAGTGAGAACCCGCCCTGACGGTTCAGTGCGGCAGGATTTTGGAAAGCAGTTGGGATATTTGGGATTTACCACTGTCGATAAGCAACTGGAGCACGTCGGTTATCGTGCTCTTGCCGTCCCGGTTGTAGTCGGCCCGCCCGTCCTCGGGATCGTCCCGCTTCATTCGCAGCATCAGCAGGACGTCCGCCTGGTCGCATTTGCCGTCAAGGTTCAGGTCGTAGTCCTGGGGGGTACCCGGTTTAATCCCCTCCAGCGGGCCCACGTAGTCGGTGCTGATCACCAGGTCGTCGTACCAGCAGGTGTTGTCCTGCCTGGATTCGTG
>JAZDIG010000079.1:0-2964 GCA_043805105.1 Candidatus Glassiibacteriota bacterium
GAAAGGCCAGAAGGCCGATACCACCGACCAGGAGATCTTCAGCTATAAGCCTCGGATCGAGCGGTTGTTTACCGAAGAGGGCCGCGAGGTCTACTCGATGGTGAACTGGTCCCGGCGGACGCTCAAGATGGTGGATCAGGCGAAGAACAAGGTGGTTTTCGAGGGTGAGAACCTGGAATTTCCCTCGAGTTGGAGTGAGACGGCCTGCAAGATTACAGCCAGCAAGTACTTCAAAAAAGCCAAAAAGTACGAGGAAAAAAGCCTCAGGCAGGTAATTGACCGCATTGTCGACACGATCGCCCAAAAAGGCGACGAAGGCGGCTATTTTCTCGATCCGGCCGAACGGGAGAATTTCCGCAACGATCTTAGATTCATCATGCTCGACCAGCGCGCCTGCTTCAACAGTCCGGTGCTGTTCAATATCGGCGTTCCCGGGGAGCGGCCCCAGGCCTCCGCCTGCTTCATCAACTCGGTCAAGGACGACATGGCGGATATCAGCCGGCTGATCGTGACCGAGGGGATGATATTCAAATGGGGCAGCGGCTCCGGGGTGAACTACAGTACGCTGCGCAGCGAGGGCGAGGCGCTGTCGACCGGCGGCAGCGCCAGCGGCCCCTTGAGTTTCATGAAGGTCCTGGATGCCAATGCCGGCGCGATCAAGAGTGGAGGCAAGAGTCGCCGGGCGGCTAAAATGTGCGTGCTCAACGTCGACCACCCCGATGTGGAGCGCTTTATCGACAGCAAGGTGGTGGAGGAAAAGAAGGCCCAGGCCCTGATCGATGCCGGCTACGACGGTTCTATCGCCGGCGAGGCCTATTCGACCGTCACTTACCAGAACGCCAACAATTCGGTGCGCGTCACCGATGAATTCATGGAAACGGTCGACAAAAACGGCAACTGGGAGCTCAAGTCGGTGGTCGGCCGCGAGACTGTCAAGACGGTCAAAGGGAAAAAGATGCTGCGGCGGATGGCTGAGGCGGCTTGGATCACCGGCGACCCGGGTATCCAGTTCGACACCACCACCAACAACTGGCACACCTGCCCGGCAAGCGGCCGGATAAATTCGTCCAACCCCTGCAGCGAATACGTCTTCCTGGACGACAGCGCCTGTAACCTCGCCTCGATCAACCTGCTCAAGTACGTCGAGGACGGCGAGTTCAGGGTGAGGGAGTTCGCCCACACGGTACGGATCATCCTCCTCTCCCAGGAAATCCTCTGCGGCTTCGCCGAGTATCCCAACAAGGAGATCGGCCGCAATTCCCAGGATTTCAGGCCGCTGGGCCTGGGCTACACTAATCTGGGCGCCCTGCTGATGGTTCACGGCATCCCTTACGACAGCGACGAGGGCCGCGAGCTGACCGGTGCGATCACCGCCCTGATGCAGGGCTACGCCAATGAGGCCAGCGGCTGGATCGCCGACCGGGTGGGTCCCTTTGCCGGCTACAAGCTCAACGAGAAGCCGATAAATCGAGTGATGGAAAAACACCAGGCCGCCCTGCTCGAGCTGCAGCCCAAGGGCCGGCCGGCGGTGATGTTCGACCGGATTTATCGCCAGGCCCGGGCGAGCTGGGACCGGATCTGCTGCGAAAAACGCTACCGCAACGGCTTCCGCAACGCCCAGGTCACTGTTCTGGCACCCACCGGCACGATCAGCTTCTTCATGGACGCGGTGACCACCGGGATCGAACCGGAGCTGTCGCTGGTCAAGTATAAAAACCTGGTGGACGGCAGCACGCTCACCCTGGCCAATCCACTGGTCCGCCGCAGCCTGGACTACATGGGAATCGGCGAGGAGACGATCCGGGGGGCCGAGGACTATATCACCGAACACGGTAACCTGGAGCATTTCGAGGGCCTGAGCGAAGACCAGAAACGGGTGTTTGCCACCAGCCTGGGCGACCCGGGCAACATCACCTCACTCACGCCCGAGGCGCACGTGCGGATGATGGCGGCGGCGCAGCCCTTTATCTCCGGGGCGATCAGCAAAACCGTCAACATGCCTCACGATTCCACGGTAGAAGACATCGAGAAAATCTACTTCGATGCCTGGAAGCTGGGACTGAAATCGATCGCCATCTATCGCGACGGCTGCAAGCGGAGCCAGCCGCTGGAGGGTATGGGAACCCGCAAGGCCTCTCCCACCGAAGTCGCAATCGTGCCCAAGCGCCAGCGCCTGCCCACCACGCGCCTGGCCAAGACTCACAAGTTCGATATCGCCGGCCACGAGGGTTACCTCACGGCCGGCATGTACGACGACGGCACGCTGGGCGAAATTTTCATCCTGATGCACAAGGAAGGCTCGATCCTGTCCGGCCTGCTGGACGCCTTTGGCATCGTCACCAGCATTGCCCTTCAGTACGGCGCTCCGCTGGAAGTGCTGGTGGACAAGCTGACTCACATGCGGTTCGAGCCGAGCGGGATCACCAAGAACAAGCAGATCCCCATGGCCAAGTCGGTGGTCGACTACATCTTCCGCTGGCTGGCCATCGAATTCCTCGATCCGGAAAAGCAGGAAGCGATCGGGATCAAGAACATCAAGAGCCGCGAGGAAGTGATAGAGGGTCTGAGCCGGCCCAGGGCGGCGGACAACCTCTCATCGGCGCAGCCTAAGGGCGGGATCGAGTTCGACCGGGTGGGGGATGCGCCCAGTTGCGACAACTGCGGGGCCCTCATGGAGCGCCGCGGCAGTTGCTACACCTGTCCATCCTGCGGGGACACCAGCGGCTGCAGTTGAGTACCGGACTTTATAGAGAAACTTTACTGAAGGGGCTTGCGGCCGCCGGCTGCGGCCCTTTTTTTGTCCTGCCCGTGCAATAACGCTTCACTTTCTGGATTTTCATTCAAATCAGTGCTATAAATAAAATGAGAGATATTTTTCCTGTTCCCAACCAATTCCCTGGAGGCGGCCATGGGGAAGAGTTTCTCCGAGCTGGTGATTGCCGGGCCGTTCGAGCTGGTAAAAGG
>JAZDIG010000080.1:0-3533 GCA_043805105.1 Candidatus Glassiibacteriota bacterium
GCCGAGCGAGGCTCGAATGACGGCCTTCCGGGTCGATATTGGCATAGGCTGTCCCAACCCCCGGTAAAGGAATGAATTTTTCTGCCGGGACAAGGAGAGCAAATTCCATACCGGGGGCCGAAAGCCGGGAATTTCGGATTCCTGCTTGCCAGGGGGTGAACTTTTTTTCCCCGCCCCCACCTCCGCACCGGAAGCCGGAAGCCAGAAGCCAGAAGACAGAAGGCTCCGCTCCACCTCTCCTCAGTGCCTCATCGCCTTTGTACTTTTTACTCTGTCACTTTGTAACTTTGTTACTGTCTTTCCCCTTTGTGCCTAACTTTCCACTCCACCCTTTGCATTTTACCCCGACGGGACATATATTTGCTTACCCAAGCCCATGATAAAGCTGGCACATCCTGCAGCTTTCGGTTTGGACTTCGGGTGGGCAAATTCCAACGAAATACACTGGCGAAACAATTCGAGCGTGGAGCGAAAAATATGGGACAGAACGCGGTACAGAAAATACTCGCCGAACACCTGGTGAGCGGGAACCTCTTGCCGGGCGAAGAGATAGCGATCAGAGTCGACCAGACATTGACCCAGGACGCCACCGGCACCATGGCCTACCTGCAGTTCGAGGCGATGGGCATCCCGCGGGTCAAAACCCGGGTTTCGGTGAGCTACGTGGACCACAACATGCTGCAGACCGGCTTCGAAAACGCAGATGACCATCGCTACCTGCAGACCGTGGCCCGCAAGGTGGGCGCCTGGTTCAGCCGGCCCGGTAACGGGATCTGCCACCAGGTCCACCTCGAACGGTTCAGCGCCCCGGGACAGGTGCTCCTGGGCAGCGACAGCCACACCCCCACCTGCGGCGGCGCCGGCATGGTCGCAATCGGCGCGGGCGGGCTGGACATCGCCGTGGCCATGGCCGGGGGGGCGTTCAACCTCAAATGCCCCGCCATCGTGGGTGTCAGGCTGGAAGGAAAGCTTACCGGCTGGGCCAGCGCCAAGGACGTGATCCTGGAAATCCTGCGCCGCCTGAGCGTCAAGGGCGGCGTGGGAAAAATCTTCGCCTACCACGGCCCCGGAGTGGCAAACCTGGACGTTCCTCAGCGGGCCACGATTACCAACATGGGCGCCGAACTGGGCGCCACCACCAGCGTCTTCCCCAGCGATCAACGCACCCGGGCTTATCTCGAAGCCCAGGGCCGCGGCGACGTCTGGCGGGAAGTCCTGCCCGATCCGGACGCCGGTTACGACGAGCTGGAAGTGATCGACCTGAGCCGGCTCGAGCCGATGGTAGCCATGCCCCATTCGCCGGATGCGGTCCAGCCCCTGAGCGGGGTGGCCGGCACCAAGATCCAGCAGGTCTGCGTGGGCAGCTGCACCAACAGCTCCTATTACGACCTGATGGTGGTCGCCGAAATCATGAAGGGCAGGAAATCCCATCCGGACGTGAGTTTCACGGTAACCCCGGGCAGCCGCCAGGTATTCGAGATGATCGCCGCCGCCGGCGGCCTCAAGGAACTGATCGCCTCGGGCGCCCGCATCCTCGAATCGGCCTGCGGCCCCTGTATCGGCATGGGCCAGGTGCCGGCCACGGGCACGCTGAGCGTCCGCTCGTTCAACCGCAATTTCATCGGCCGCTGCGGCAGCAAGGAAGCCGGCGTGATCCTGGCCAGCCCGGAAATCTGCGCCCTGAGCGCGCTGGCCGGCGAGCTGCCGGACGTCTCCAAGTTCGGCAAGCTGCCGCAGGTGGCACCGGCCGGGGAATTCATTATCGATGACGGCATGATTATTCCGCCGGCCCCCCCCGGCGAGGAAGTGGAAGTGGTGCGCGGCCCCAACATCAAGCCCTGCCCGGTCAATCAGCCGCTGCCGGACGTGATCGAGGGCAAGGTCCTGCTTATGACCGGCGACAACATCACCACCGATGATATCATGCCCGCCGGGGCCAAGGTGCTGCCCCTGCGCTCCAACATCCCGCGAATCAGCGAGCACGTTTTCGCCAACCTCGATCCCGAATTCCCTTCCCGAGCCAGGTCCCTGGGCGGCGGGCTGATCGTGGGCGGACGGAATTACGGCCAGGGATCGAGCCGCGAGCACGCGGCCATCGCACCGATGTACCTGGGCCTGCGGGCGGTCATAGCCAAGAGTTTCGCCCGCATCCACCGCAGCAACCTGATCAATTTCGGCATCCTGCCCGTGGAGTTCGCCGCTGAGGCGGACTACACCAATATTCAGCAGAAGGACGAACTGTCGATCAAGGGTATTCACGCCGCCCTGGAAAGCGCCGGGGGCGAGCTGACAATCACCAACCGGTCGAAAGGTACGAGCTTCAAGGGAATCGCCCGGCTGAGCGGTTACGAGCGTGACGTGATCCTGGCCGGCGGCCTGCTGCCTTTCACCAGGAAAAAACAAGCCTGAGGAGCACTAAAGTGGCCTTCCGTATCGAAAAAGACTCACTGGGGGAAGTAAAGGTTCCGGCCGAGGTTTACTATGGCGTGCAGACTCAGCGCGCGGTGGACAACTTCCTGATCTCCGGCCGGACCCTGCCGGCGGAGATGGTCTGGGCCTGTGCCATGATCAAAAAAGCCGCGGCTATCGTGCACGCCGAACTGGGCCTGCTGGATAAAAAAATGGCCGAGGCGATCGGTTCGGCTGCTGACCGGATCATCGCCGGGGAGCTGGCGGACAATTTCGTGGTGGACATTTACCAGGCCGGGGCCGGCACCAGCTTCCACATGAACGTCAACGAAGTGATCGCCAACCTGGCGATCGAATCCCTGGGCGGCAAAAAGGGTGATTATAAGATCCTGAGTCCCAACGACCATGTCAACATGGCGCAGAGCACGAACGACGTGGTCCCCACCTGTATCCGCCTGGCCTGCCTGCGGGTTTCGGGCGGCCTGACCGCGGCGCTGGGCGAACTGTCGCAGGCTTTCGCGGCCAAGGCCGACCAGTTCAAGGACGTGATCACCACCGGCCGCACCCATCTTCAGGATGCGGTGCCGATCACGGTGGGCCAGGAGTTCGGCGGCTGGGCCCAGGTCACCAGGAAACTGGTGCGCCGGCTCTCGACCAGTTTCAACCGCGCCGGGGTGCTGGGCATCGGCGGCTCGGCGGCCGGCACCGGGCTGAATTGCCATCCCGAGTACCAGGGCCGGATCGTGGGCGCGCTTCGCCAGCTCACCGGCTTCGACCTCTCCGCCGACCCCAACCTGTTCGCCGCCATGAGCAGCATGGATGTGTTCGTGGACATCGCCGGCCGGATGAAGCTGGCGGCCCTGGAGCTATTGAAGATTTCCAACGACCTGCGGCTTCTGGCCAGCGGCCCCACCAGCGGAATCTGGGAAATCCTGCTGCCGGCGCTGCAGCCCGGCAGCTCGATCATGCCCGGCAAGGTCAATCCGGTGATCCCGGAGATGACAGCCATGGCCTGCTTCCAGGTGATCGGCAACGACACCTGTGTCAACTACGCGGCCCAGGCCGGCCAGCTTCAGCTCAACGTGATGATGCCGGTGATCGCCTACAACCTGATCGAGTCGGCC
>JAZDIG010000081.1:0-4287 GCA_043805105.1 Candidatus Glassiibacteriota bacterium
CGTGGCCCAGGTGCTGAAAAAAATCATCGAGGACGAGCTGGGCCTCAAGACCCGCTGGATGATGCAGGGACTGACCCAGCGCAACGCCATGCACTACGCCTCCCGCACCGACCGCGACGAGGCCTGGCTGGCCGGCGCCGAAGCGGTCAGGCAGGCCGCCGCCGGCACCAGCGGCTTCATGGTCACCTTCGAGCGGATTGCAGACCGCCCCTACCAGATCAAAACCGGCCTGGCCAGGTTGGAAGACGTGGCCAACGGCGAAAAAAAGCTGCCCCGCGAATGGATGAACCAGGAGGGCAACCTGCCCACTCAGCAATTCATCGACTACGCCCGGCCCCTGATCGAAGGCCAGGTGGACCTCCCCACCCAGGGCGGGCTGCCGGTGTTCATGCGCTTTACCAGGAAATGGCTGCCCAAAAAGTGCCGCACCTACAGCGTGCACTGAAAAAGCTGAGTATGGAACGTACCGTCCATGCGCTGGAGTAAATATTGATGGACTTAATTGTCCTGGAAAATAGCGATGAAAGCTTTGCGGTTTTTCAATTAACGGCCGATCAGCCGACCGGGCCGGGAAATGAATTCGAATGCGCGTTTAAGTTTTTTTGAATGAAGTATCGCCATATTTCCGTGGTAGTATCAGACTGCGGCACTTTTCAATCTGAGCGTAGCCGGAGACAGTTTGTCTGAGTCAAAGTAAGAGGAGCGTGCAGCAGCCTCGTAATTTCCATCGAGGCCCGTTAGATGATTCCGGCGGCAGGCAGGCCATTTCGAGGACCGGTGCGGGGAGACGGGTGGGGTAGTCCTCGAAGGCGACCGCCGCTGGAGCGGCGGGAAAGACTCATGGCCCGGATTAACTTTGTTTTCCTTTGGTTACAAAGGAAACGCTTTTGGTTCTTTTGGCGACAAAAGAACAAATAAGCCTTTGGCAGGGAAATAGATAGAATCCAAGATAGAATTTCAAATGACATTTTCCCCGGACAGTTTTGACAGACGGAGAAATAAATGACAATCGATCTGACCGCCAATTACGGCAAAATTGCCGCCGCTGATCTGGCCGGACCGGCCGGGAAGGCGATAGCCGAGGGCGCCAGGGCGGTGGAAAGACTTCCCGGCGTGTATCCGGCCTCGGTGAAAGCCAGCGCCGGCGCCTGGTTCTTTCTCGCCCGCACCAGCGAAGGCAAAAGGCTGGCCGTGGCCGGCAAAGGTAAAGCCGCCGCCAGGTTTAAAGGGAAAAAGATGGGCGGCGTCAAGTTCTGCCCTCTGGATGCGGCCAATGCCGAGGCCCTGCGCGAAACGTTTCCCTGGACCGCGCCGGTGCCGATCGGCAGGCGGGCGTCTTTCGGCGCCGGGGACCGGCTGGGAGTAGCCACAGTCGGCCATCTGCGGGCGTTCGCCGGCAGCAGGCTCTTCCCCGTGCTGGCCCAGCAGTCAATGCGGGAACTGGGACGCACCGGCCGTTCGGCGCAGGATGTGATCGACTCCGCCGGCTGGGGCGCGTTCGAGGCCGGCTACACCGACACTTTCGCCGCGGATGCCGACCACATCAAGCAGGAACGGGAAGTGCTCTCCTGCCAGAAACTCGGCTTCACCATGTTCACCATCGACGCCTCCGAACACATCGATCCGGGCGCGGTGCATCTTTCCGACGAGGAGGCGGTGGAGAAATTCAGCCGGCTGCCCGAAGCCGGGGAAATCCGGGCGCGCTACGAGGGGCGCAACTGGAATTTCAGCCGCGGAGACCTGCAGGTGAACGTCACGTTCAGCCAGGCTCAGCTCGCCCGCTGCGCCCTGGTTTACGGCCGGGCGGTCAAGCACATGGCCTCCCTCTACCACGCCCTGGCGCAGGCCTCCGGCGGCGAGGGCCGGTTCGATTTCGAAGTGAGCGTGGATGAGACCGAAACGGACACCACCGTGCGGGACCACCTGTTCGTCGCCACCGAGCTGGCTGCCCGGGGGGTGAAATGGCAAAGCCTGGCGCCCAAGTTCACCGGCCAGTTCCAGAAAGGTATCGACTATATCGGCGACACGAGTGAATTCGAGCGCCAGTTCGCCGCCCATGCCCTGCTGGCCGAACACCTTGGTAACTACAAGATCAGCGTCCATTCGGGGAGCGACAAGTTTTCGATCTTCCCCCTGGTGGGCAGGCACACGGCCGGGTATTTCCATCTCAAGACCGCCGGCACGAGCTGGCTGGAGGCGGTGCGCGTGATCGCGCTCAGGGAGCCGGCCCTCTACCGGAGGATGCACGCTCACGCGCTGGAGCGTTTCGAGGCGGACCGGGCCAGTTACCACGTCACCACCCGCCTGGAGGCCATCCCGGCGCTCGGCACCCTCGAGGATGCCGCCCTGGCCGGCCTGCTGGACGCGGTGGATTCGCGCCAGCTCCTGCACATCACCTATGGTTCGCTGCTTTCCGGCCGCAAGCCGGACGGCGGCTGGCTGTTCCGCGACCAGATTTACCGGACGCTTTACGACCACGAGGAAACTTATTATCAGATGCTGGAGCGGCATATCGGCCGCCACATCCGGACCCTCGGCGTGCCGGAGAAATAGAAGAACGGTGGAAAATTTTTTTGTTGAATCGTCAATCTGCCCCCGTCTGCCGGGGGCAGCCGAATTACGGGAGTGAAAATGGCTAACGAGTACGTGGCAAAAACGTTCGACGTATCGGGCAAGGTAGTGGCGGTGACCGGCGGCGGCGGAATCCTCTGCAGCGTGATGAGCCAGGCGCTGGCCCGGGCCGGCTGTTCCGTGGCCGTGCTTGACCTGCGCGAGGATGCGGCCGCCGCGGTGGCCGATAAGATCAAAGCCGAGGGTGGCAGGGCGGCGGCCGTGGCCGTGAACGTCCTCGACCGGCAGAGTATCGAGGCGGCCTATAAAAAGGTGGTCGATGTTTTCGGGCCGGTGGACGTCCTCATTAACGGCGCGGGCGGCAACAAGAAGGAAGCCACCACCAGTCCCGAGCTGTCGTTTTTCGACCTGCCCGAGAGCGCGGTCCGCTGGGTCTTCGACCTCAACTGCCTGGGCACGATCATGCCGAGCCAAATTTTCTGCCGCGAGATGTCCGGCCGCAAAAAAGGCAACGTGATCAACATCAGCAGCATGAGCGCCTTCCACCCCCTCACCAAGGTGCTGGGCTACTCGGGAGCCAAGGCCGCGATCAGCAACTTCACCGAATGGCTGGCCGTGCACATGGCGCAGAACTATTCGCCGGAAATCCGGGTCAATGCAATCGCTCCCGGCTTCTTCCTCACCGAACAGAACCGCTTCCTGCTGCTGGATGAAAAGACCGGCAAGCCCACCGAGAGGGGCCGGGCGATCATTACCAACACGCCGATGGCCCGCTACGGGGAGCCCGAGGAGCTGCTGGGCGCGCTGTTCTGGCTGATCAGCGACGCCTCCAGCTTCGTCACCGGCACGGTGGTGGCGGTCGACGGCGGGTTCAACGCTTTCAGCGGAGTTTGAGGAATCGGAACTTAGTGCTCCAATTCGCAACTATGGTGACGTATTCTTTAAAGATACACCTGCGGGCATTACCATTCTAATACTCGTATAATCCAGGCGCCCTGTTCGAAAACAAGAGTTCCCGGAGTTGAGCTCTTCCATGTAGGGGCGCACCCGTGTGTGCGCCCGAAACTGCTGCAAGTGGGCGGACACATGGGTCCGCCCCTACGATAAGGATGATTGCAGGTAAATGCTCTGGCCTTAGCATATTGGGAATCAAATTTAAGGTCATGTAATCATATATATGAAGATTTGTCCTAAGATCAGGTTAATCTGAATTGCGAGAGGTCTGAATGTCAGGCGTGGATTTGTTGAAAAATTTGAAGCCGGAGCGGGAATTTTTCGTGGGGATCGACTCGGACGGCTGCGCGTTCCCCACCATGGAGCTCAAGCACAAGGAATGTTTCATCCCCAACATCGTCAAGTACTTCGACCTGCAGTCGGTGAGCAAGTACGCACGGGAGGCGGCCGAATTCGTCAACCTGTATTCCAAGTGGCGCGGGATCAACCGCTTTCCGGCGCTGTTGATGGTGATCGACCTCCTGGCCGAACGGGAGGAAGTCCTTCGTTCGGGAGTGCAGCTTCCGGATCTGTCCGACCTGCGCCAATGGGCCGATTCCGGCGTCGCGCTCGGCAACCCCACCCTCGCCGCCGAAGTGGAAAAGACCGGCAACCCGACCCTGAAAAGGGTGTACGACTGGAGCAAGTCGGTCAACGCCAGCGTGGACTGGATGGTGGAAGGCTGCAAGCCTTTTGCCTTCGTGCGCGAGTGTCTGGAGAAGA
>JAZDIG010000082.1:0-2901 GCA_043805105.1 Candidatus Glassiibacteriota bacterium
GATAATCTGCCGGCTGCGCACCGGGTCCTTCTCCAGCGGCGCCGTAACCTCGGTGCGCACGTAGCCCGGGGCCACGGCGTTAACCGAAATGCCGCGTGAGGCCCATTCATTGGCCAGGGACTTGGTGAGCCCGGCCACGGCATGCTTGCTGGCGGTGTAGGCCGGGATGGTGAACCCGCCCTGGAAGCTCATGAGCGAGGCGATGTTGACGATCCGGCCATAGCCCTGAGCCAGCATCACCCGGCCGGCGGCGCGGCAAAGGCGGAAAATCGCATTGAGGTTGAGCTCCAGTACCAGGGCCCAGTCCTCGTCGCTGAATTCTTCACAGGGAGCCCGCCGGGTGGTGCCGGCGTTGTTGACCAGGATGTCCAGACGGCCGAATTTATCCACCACCAAACGTACCACTCTGTCGGCGGAGTCCGGTTCGGCCAGGTCCTCGGTGAGCGCCAATGACCGCCGGCCGGTCTTTTCGATCTCCCGGGCGGTGTCCTGAAGCGCCTGGCCCCGGCTGACCACGGCTACGTCGGCTCCCGAGCGCGCGAGCCCGACCGCGCAGGCTCGGCCGATACCCCGGCTGGCCCCGGTGACCAGGGCAATCCTGCCTTCGAGATTGAATAGATCGGTCGACATTGTCCTTTTCCGGAGAGACCCGGCTACTTTTTCTGGAAACTTTCAACGCTTAATTTATATTAAGTGGACTTCGCTTTCAACCTCGGTCTTTTTAACTTGCTGTCAACCAGCAGCCGGCAGGGAATCCGTGGCTGGTTCTTTTATCATCCGGACGTTTCCGGTCAGTGTTGCTGTTTACAGAAATGACTCTGACTTTAAGCTCGGTTATATTCGGCTCCCGGGCCTGGCGAAAAGAACGCAGCCTATGGCCGACGGAGGTGCAAGGTGCTGAAAAAGAACATCCGGATCGAAATGTGGCCGGCCGGATCGGAACAAAAGCTGACTGCCGGCGCGGAGCCCTTCGCGCCGGGCAGCCTGCGGGAAATTGCCCGTGAGCTAAGCCGCCGGACGTCTGAGACAGATGGACAGGAGCCGGTCAACCCCGCTCTCGAACACCTCGGCTCCCTGCCGGAAGCCCTGGTGAAAGACCTGTTGAACTTAATCTGAAGCTCCGGGAAAAATGAATAAAGTCTACCTGCATCTGGCCAATCCCTACCAGCCGCTGACCAGCGACAAGTGCCTGATCTGGCTGGCCGGGACTTTCGCGGCCAAGGGGTGCCCGCTGGCCTCCGTGGACCGGCCGGTTGCGCCCGGCGTGGATGAGCTGCTTTTGACCAATAGCCGGCGGATGGCTCCCGGACCGGCTGCGGGCACCGTGTTCCGCCTGACCAGCTCCTCGGACCGGCTGAACCGGCTGATGCTCGTGCTGGGCCGTCTCTACGGCAAAAGCCGATTTTACCACGCCACCACGCCGGCCGGGTCGAACGAGCTGGTCCAGCGGCTGGTGAGTCTGTTCAAGCGGCCGTTCCGGAGTCCTGTTCCACTGTCCGGCCCCGGGGGAACACAGACGCGGCTACCGGACAGCGAGGCTGTCCCGACCGGCAGGCGTATCGTGTTCCGGGTGAACGTGGACTGGGACGAGCGTGGTTTCGAGTGGCTCGAGCGCTGGTACGACAGATTCCGGCTGGAGGTCACCCTGGCGGTGGCGGGCAGCGAAATCCAGGGACGGACCAGCCGGGTGCGGGCCTTCCTGAACCGGCCGGGAGTGGATACTGCCAGCCACTCATACAGCCATTACGTGGTGCTGCCCAGCCGGAGCCGGGACACGCAGCGCCGGGAGATCGAGGACAACCAGATGTTCCTGGAAGACCTGACCGGCGGAAAGATAACCGGTTTCGTGGCGCCCTACGCCAAGTACGACCGGTCTACGTTTGAAATCCTCAGCGAGCTTGGCTACCGGTGGTTCATCCGCAGCTGGACTCTGCACCCTGTGCCCCTGCAGGGCACGGGCCTGGTGGACATCGGCATGAGCTTCTTTTTCAATCCCGGCTGGGAAACCGCCATCCGGGACCGCCTGGCTTACTCCGACCTTGCCCTGCAGCTCCACCTGCGTGACCTGGCCCGGCTGGGCGACCGCTTCGAGCGCCTGCTCGAAGAACTCACCGGCCGCGGGGTGCGGCTGGTCAACTGCGCTACTTTCCTGGCCGAAACCGGGGACAGGATCGCCGATGTCTCTTCCCAGACAGCCAAGTGAGGTCCCGGAATGGATGGAAAACAGCGGAAAAGGATCTACAGCAGATGGATGGAGTATGCTCCCGAAAGATGGTGGGGAGATTTCGTCGACATCCGCTTTTTCCTGGCTCACCGGCTGCGCGAGCTGCGGGGAAAAACGGTTCTGGATGTGGGAGCCAACATCGGCGTAATCACATATGAAATGGCCGAAAACGGCAACGGGGTGGTCGGGCTCGACACCGACCGCCAGGCGCTGGAAATTTTCCGCCGGCTGTTCGCACATAAGGGGTGGGATACGGAGACGGTTTGCGGATCGATGGAGCGGCCGCCATTTGCCGGGGAAACTTTTGATGCGGTCGTATTCGGCTGGTCTCTTTATTGCCTTGGGAACGATGAGAGGAAAGCCCGGGCGCTCGAACGCCTGGCCTCGCTCGTCAAGCCCGGCGGAGCGCTGTATTTTGTCGAGGCCAACCGGCGCTGCTACATCCAGGGCCACGGACAGGAATGCTTCTGGACCGTGGCTGAGGCTTGTAAATTCCTTGAATCAGGCGGCTTCAGGATAAATGAAGTGATGGGCTGGAATCCCCTGCCTTCACTGGTATTCTGGCTTCCCTGGCGGCTCAAGAATGCCCTGCCGCGCAAACTGGTCATGTTGCTCTACCCTCCCGGCAGATTGGTCCGATTTCTTCCCGGCTGGTACGCCTTCTTCAAGTGGATCGG
>JAZDIG010000083.1:0-4581 GCA_043805105.1 Candidatus Glassiibacteriota bacterium
CCAGGGAGCGGAACCGGCCAGGAAGTCCGCGAGCAACTGGACCCCGCGTGCCAGCCGGGCATTAGCCTGGCTCACCACGGCATTGCCGAACTCTTCGTTCAGCTCCCGGACCAGCTCTTCCCCGCTGTCTCCCAGCTTGACGCTGCAGAGGCCCCGGGCGGTAGCCGCTACCAGCAGGTATCCCAGCGGGCAGGTGACGATGCTGTAACAGATCGACTGGCCCCGGCCGCCGGTTTTATAGGCGCGGGGGGTCATACCCAATATTTTCGAAGTCTTTTCGTAGAGACGGCTGGAAGATCCGTAGCCGGATTCGTAGAGCGCCGAAGTTATCGGCTCGCCCGAGCGCAGGGCGGCTTTCAGCCTGGCCTGCCGCCAGGCATCCGCGTACTGGAGCGGAGAAAGGCCCAGAACTCTTTTGAAAAGGCGGCTCAGGTAACCGGCGCTGAATCCGGCCCTGCGGCTCAGCTCCTCCTGCGTAGGCAGCGGGCCCTCCCGGGTCTCGATGTACCGGCAGACCGACAGTACCACGTCCTCGTGGAGGTCCGCTTCCGGTGAATCCTCCGGCCTGCATTTCAGGCAGGGCCTGAACCCGGCTTTCCGCGCTCCCTCGGCCGAAAAGAAAAACACCACGTTGTTGCGGCGGGGCTTGCGGCTGGCGCAGTGCGGCCGGCAATAGACTCCGGTGGTGAGCACGGCGTAAAAGAATACGCCGTCGTAGTTCCGGTCCCGGCTGGTCACGGCCCGCCAGAGACCGTTTTCCTCCAGAGGCAGTTTCTCCTGCATGGTGCACTCCGGTCAGAGTTCCGTATTGCCTTCTCTGACACTCAATATATTGCCGGAGAGAAGCGAAATATATCCGGATTCCGCCCTGCAATTTTTCCAGCCGAAAATAGCTGAATTGCAAACGCCCGACAGGCTGCCATGACCGCTGATCGAATTAGCCGGCCTGTATTTCCGGCACCTCGCCTTTTTCCGCATAATTTTTCAGCGCAACCGTCAGCAACTGCTTCCAGCCGTCGCCGTAGCCCCGGATAATCTCCTCGTCCAGCTCGCCGATACCCCGATGAGACATAACTAGCAGCGTGCCGCCGTCCTTTTTTTCGAGCTTGAAAGAAACGAAAGAGTGGACCAGCCTGGACATCCCGATCATACCCACCAGGTCGAGCCGTTCGTTGCGCTGAATCTGCACCACCGTGCCCCAGAGGATGCCGCCGGCGTCGCCCCACAATTCGTAAAAATGGCCGCCTACCACCGGCTCCAGGATCAGGGCGGTGGCAAGCTCTTTCTTGGTGCGGAAAAGCCACCAGTTGCCGATTTCGGTGGTCAGGGCGGCGAACACCCGTTCGGGTGGAGCGGCGATCATTATTTCCTGATCGATCTGCACGGTCCCGTTCTTGGGCAGTTGTCTCGGGTCTTGCATCTTCTCCTCCAGGGCGGATGTATATTCGCTGTACCCCTTGAGTTCCAGCAAGGCGCGGGCCCATCTGGCTTCGTACGGCCGGAGCCAGCGCCGGTAGAGTGCCTCCAGGGGCACGGGATTCAAATGGTTCCAGCGCCGCCGGCCGTCCCTTCGCACCAGGATCAGGCCCGCCTCCAGCAGCACCGTCAGATGTTTCATCACCCCATAGCGGGTGAAAGAGAAATGGCGGCAGATTTCTCCGGTGGTCCGGGGGCGCTCGAGCAGGAGGTCGAGAACCTTGCGCCGCGCCGGATCGGCCAGCGCGCGCCAGACCGGTGTCAGGTCATCGATCACCATAGGTGACTATTTGGTAACATATATTTGACGGTTTGTCAAGCAGGGAAACGGCGGGCCGTGTCTCTAATCCACTTCCAGCAGCAGCCCCTTGAGGTATTCACCTTCCGGGTGGAAGATGCTGACCGGGTGGTCGGGGCCGGCGCCCAGCCTGGCGAGTATCCGCACCCGGCGGCCGGCCTCCAGGGCGGCGCTGAAAACGATCTGGCTGAAAAGGCGGATATCGACGTGGGCGGAGCAGGAAAAGGTGAGTATCGCGCCGCCGGAAGCCGCGGCAGCAATGGCGAGACGGTTGACATCCTTGTAGGCGCGGGCCGCTTTCTGGACGTGTGCGCTCCTGCGCGCCAGGGGCGGCGGATCGACGACAATGACATCGAATGGGCCGGAGCTGTTGCGCAGGTATTCGAACGCATCTTCGCAGAAGATTGGATGCGCCTCTGGAGAAAGATCGTTAAGGATGAGATTTTCCACCGCCAGGACGCAGGCCCGTTCGCTCGAATCCACGCTCACCACCCGGCCGGCCCCGGCGGCTGCCAGGTAGACTGAAAAAGCCCCGGTGTAGGCAAAGAGATTCAGGGCGCTGCAGCCGGGCCTGGCCCAGCCGGCGGCGAGCTTGCGGTTTTCACGCTGGTCGAGGTAGAAGCCGGTCTTCTGGCCGTGGAACGGCTCGACCAGGAAGCGGTGGCCGTATTCGGTGATTATGATCCGGTCGGGAGCGGCACCGGCGAGAGCCTGCTTGACTTCCGGCAGGTGTTCGAGGCCGCGGGCCGGGCCCGCCGAATTCTCGTAAATAAAAGAGGGCCCCGCCAGGGCCCTCTCCAGGCTTTCAGTAACCGCACCGCGCAGACGGTCCGCTCCGGCCGTGTTGAGCTCGACCACCACGCCGCTGCCGTACCGGTCGACCACCACCCCCGGCAGGCCATCGCCCTCGGAGTTGACCAGACGGATACAGTCCGTTGCCGGGGGCAGCAGCCTTTCTCTGAGCCGGATCGCTTCCGCCACTCGGCTTACCACGAGCTCTTCCGACCAGGTCTCCGCCTCCGCGCGCGAAACCAGCCGGCAGATTATCTGCGAGCGCGGGTTGACATATCCATTGGCCAGGAAAGACCCATCCGCGGCCAGCACCCGGCAGGCAGCCCCGGGTTCGGCCCCTTCCGGCTCGATACCCTCCACCGCTCCGCTGAACACCCAGGGATGGCCGGAAACGACCGGTTTTTCCCTGCCCTTTTTGAGCCGAACGACAGATTGGATCATCCCATTTTCCGCCGGTGAACGGTCAGCCGAGGTAAAGCTTTTTCAACTCCTCGATGTAGCGCGGAATGGCTGTTTTCGGGTCATCCTTGCCTTCGTATTCCAAGGCAACCCAGCCCTTGTAGCCGGCTTTGACCAGGATGTCGCGGACGCGGGTGAGATCAGCCGGTTCGCTCTGGCCGTTCGGACCGGCCACATCCACCTTGATCTGGACGTTGACCGACAGCGGGGCCGACATCGCGAGCTCCTCGTACGGGTTGGTGCGGTAATTCCCGGTATCGAGGTTGACTCCGAACCAGGGGTGATTGCCCACCTGCCGGCAGATTTCCAGGTGGTCTGCCGCCCTGGCGGTGATCCCGCCGTGGTTTTCCAGACCCAGCACTATGCCTTTCTGGCCGGCGTAATCCAGGCTTTCCTTGATGCCATCGGCGCACCAGGTGATCGCCTGTTTGATGTCGATACCTTCGGGCGCGTGGCCGGAAAAGATCCGAATGTGCGGCGCGCTGAACTCCACGGAATAGTCGATCCATTGCTTGACGTGGGCGAGCTCCTTGTCCTTTTCGGGTCCGGCCGGCTTGCAGAAATCATTGGCGATCGCGGTGCCGCTTACGGACAGGCCCTGCTTGAAAGCGTGCAGCTTGAGCTGGTGCAGATAGGCATTGTCGAATTCTTTGGGGAAATAGTAAGAGGTCAATTCGGTGCCCTGCAGATCCAGTTCGGCGCACATGTCTATAAAGCCGAAAAGGTCCATTTCTCCCTTGGTGAGAGCGTCGCGCATGCTGTAGGCGGCCAGCGACAGCTTCATATCCCTGGTCGGCTTGGCCGGCTTGGGCGGTTCGACTGCCGGCGGCTGTCCCTGGCAGGCGCCCAGGCCCGAGAGAGTGGCGGCTCCGGCGGCGATTACACCGGTGCGGAGCAGTTCGCGCCGGCTGAAGTTGTTTTTGCTTACTGGACTTGTCATCTTGAAGTTCTCCTGTGCGGGTTTAGCGTGACAGGCCTGGAAGAAAAGACGTTCGGGTTGAAAAACGATATTGAATCCTACAATCGCACCCGGCGGGTGTCAAGTTTCAACAAGCGCGGCACTGAGATATTGACTTGCGAAGGAAGCGCGACCGGCGTACTTTTTCCGGGGTGGAACGGGAGCGGGGTCCGGTGTAAGGGGGCTTGGGTAGCTGGTTCGGCGGAGGCGGGCCGGCACAAATTTTGCCCGAGCTGGAGCGCCGGTAACTTCCTGCATTCCAATGTATTGCAAAATTTGTGCCGGCCCGCCCTGTTCCCAAAGCCAGTCAAACCACCCGGCGCCCGCTCCATCCGCTAAATCCCGGGTTAGTGTCCGAACCGAGGTGGTCCGTTGAAAGTCAACGTCTACCGCACCCACGATGACCTGGCCTGCTCCGCCGCCGAATTCAGCGCCGCCGTCATCGTCCGCTCGATCACCGAACGCGGCCGCGCCGTGATCGTGCTGTCGACCGGTAACTCCCAGGTCCGTTTCCTCGACCGGCTCTGCCAAGCCGACGGAGTTGACTGGTCCCGGGTGACCATGTTCCACCTCGATGACTACCTCGGCCTGCCCAAGG
>JAZDIG010000084.1:0-4967 GCA_043805105.1 Candidatus Glassiibacteriota bacterium
TTTCAGGCTTCGGCTTTGGCCCGGCGCAGGAAGACGGTGAAAGTGGAGCCGCGGCCTTTTTCGCTCTCTACTTCGATCCGGCCGCCGTGGTTATCGACTATTTCCTTGACAATCGACAGGCCCAGGCCGGTGCCCTCGTACTTCTCCTTGGCCTCGATCCCCCGGAAGAACTCCTCGAACACCCGCGGCGTTTCATCCGGAGCCATGCCGATCCCGGTGTCGCTGACCGTTATTTTCACCAGCGTGTCTTCGCCCTTCGCTTCGATCTTCACCTGGCCCGCTTCCGTGTACTTGACCGCATTGCTCAGCAGGTTCATCACCACCTGCTCCACGGCCCGGGGGTCGCCTTCCACCGGCGGCAGTCCGGGCGGGAACGCTTTTTCCAGGACGATCCCTTTTTCTTCGGCCTGGGAGCGCAGCAGTTCGAGCTGCCGGATTACCAACGGTTCCAGGGCCACCGGCTGGAAGTTGAAGCTGAACCCGGCGCTCTGCATGCGGGAGAGGGCCAACAGTTCCTTGATCAACTCCAGCAGCACGTGAGTGCGTTTTTCGGCCCGGCCCAGGAGCTCGCGAACCTTGGGGGAAAGCTGGTTATTGAAGGTGGTGAGGATAACCGCAATCAGGCTCTGGATTGCGGCCAGTGGGCTTTTCAGCTCGTGCTCGACCTTGAGGATAAAACGGCTGCGGAGCTCGTGCAGCTCGGTCAGCCGCTGGTTCGTCTGCTCGAACGAGTCCTTGAGCTCCACCAGCTCTTCCTCCCGTTCGCGCAGCCTCCCGGTAATCGAAGTGGCCATGTAGACCGATAGATAAATCGTGGTGGTGAATACCGCCGAAAGTCCGATCAGGTAAACCGGGTGGTGGTAGATTCCCACATCGTAGAAGGGGAAGAGACGCTGGTGAGGGATGATCCCCGAGCCTTCGAGTCCCAGCATCAGGTTGAAAAGCAGCACTGCCAGCGTGGCCTGCAGGTAGCTGTCGAGAGTGTCCAGCAGGATGCTGGCGATTATCATGTGGAAGATGAAATAGAAGAAAAACGGATTTTCCACTCCGCCGGCCAGATAGATCAGGACGATAAGGATAATCAGGTCCACCGAAATCTGCAGGTTGGCCAGGCGGGCTATCTGCCTGTGCCAGCTCGGCAGCTCGGGGTGTGCCAGCAGCCACTTGAAATAGAGGGAATAGGTCAGGTTGCAGAGGAAGATCGACAAGCCGGCCGCTAACAGCAGGTTCCGTTCCACCAGCAGGTCGAATATGGAGGTGACCGTCAGGATGGTGGCGCTCACGCCCACTGCGGCTAACCAGCGCAGACGGATCAGCCAGCTTATCCGGTCGACCAGCTCGTCACGGTAGGGCAATGCCAGCTTTTTGAGGGTCTGTTTCATCCGGGCCTTTCGCTGGGCTTCCATTTTAAGCGCACGCCCGGGCAAGTCGAGGCCGGGAGGCGGCAGAGGACGAACGGCCGAGCCGTACAATGGAATGGCAGTTACTTGAGGCCCAGCTTTCTCTTGATGAGCGGGATCAGCACCTGGGGTCGCACCGGTTTCTGGATTGCCCCGGCCAGGCCGATTTCCGCGATGTCGAGGTTGTAGCTGGTGGCATCCCCGATCGAGCTCAACAGCAGAACCGGGCAATTGCAGCCCGTGCTCTTTATCTGCTCGGCCACCTTGGCGCCGGCATCCACGGTCTCCATCATCATGTCCACCAGCACCAGGCTCGGGCAGCTCTTTTTGACTATTTCCACGCCCTGCTGGCCGTTGCTGGCGGTCTGCACCGTGAATCCCTCGGTTTCCAGCATGATTTTGAGTGCCTCGAGAATGTCCCGGTCATCGTCGATGAGCAGGATGGTCTTACCGCTTTGATTATTCATCTTCAAACTCCTTAACTCGACTCGGTACTGTCCGTAAAGATTATCGAACTCAAACCAGGTGAATATTCGTCATGGCGTAATTGTGCGCGCGAGGAATAATGACAATGACGGCATATTCAGCCTGTTTGAAAAATTACACGGACGAGCTGGCGGGAATAGATTCCCCTGTCGCTCCTCCAGATGCGGGGATTTTACCCCGGCCTCCAGTGCTCCGGCCTTGAAAACCAATTGACGCCGAAAGATAATTCCCTCCGGCACAAAGGCGAACCTGCCACGGTGATTGTCCGGGCAGTCCGGCCTGAATTGGCTCACCGGCCGGAAAAATTCAACCGGATGAATTTTGTATGGACAAGTGCCAGAAATAATCTCCGGGACTCCCGGTCCCGTTATTATCAATCTCCTTTATCGCAGGACTGAACCTGACTAACCTGTATCATTCATGAAAATGGTGTTTATCCGGTTCTGTGTAGGGGCGCACCCCCATAAGCGCTAAGTTGTTTTAATATTCATAGGCCGGATTATTTATGATAATTCGCAAGTGCTTATAAATGATGAAGTTCTATCTCATCTCGATGATTAGGCGATTTACACACTCCGCCCGCTTCGCGGGCACCCCTCTTTTTAGAGGGGATTTTTCCCGCCGCAGCTCAGGCAATGTGCAAGTGCCTGAATGACAAGTGTTTAACTCCCCTCTGGCAAGAGGGGTGCCCCGGCTTCCGGGGCGGGGTGTGTCATTCAAATCATCCTGAAAGATTAAATGTCAATGAAAACAACTTAGCGCTTATGGGGCGCACCCCTGTGTGCGCCCTTAGGATCAAATTATTTTTCTCAAGACCGGGCAGACACCCCGATTTATCGGGGCCCCTACAGGCTTTGCGGTAATTTGTGAATAATCCTGACTAAATGAACAGGGGCGCAAGCACCAGCGTGATGGTGGATAACAACTTGATCAGCACGTGGAGAGACGGCCCCGCTGTGTCCTTGAATGGATCGCCGACTGTATCGCCCACGACCGCGGCGGCATGTACCGGGTTCTTGATCTTCTTGCCGTCCGGCGAAGTCAGGTACTTTCCTCCGTGAGCGCCCGCTTCGATGTATTTCTTGGCGTTGTCCCAGGCGCCTCCCGCATTATTCAAAAACAAAGCCATAAGGATGCCGACTATGGTACCGATCATCAGAAAGCCGGCGACGGCTTCGGCGGAGATGAGGTCCGTGGGGCTGTCCTTAAATACTCTGAACGAGATACCAACGGCCACAGGCATCAGGACCACCAGCATACCCGGCAGCACCATCTGCCGCAGAGCGGAACGGGTCACGATATCGACGCAGGTGCCGTAATCCGGCTTGAAATCATCCGGGAACTGAATGATTTCGTTCACACGTTTCAAATTAGCATATTGACGTCTGACTTCCTCGATTATAGCCTGGGCGGCTCGGCCGACCGCGCGGATGGCGAAGGCCGAAAAGAGGAAGACCAGCATGGCGCCAAGCAGTCCACCGACAAAAACCACCGGTTTGGCCAGATTAACCGAAAACTCGAACGAGGGATTTTCATTCAGGATGCCGGAGTATTGGACCACTTCATCCATGTAGGCCTGGAAAAGCAGGAAGGCCGCCAGAGCCGCCGAACCGACGGCATAACCTTTGGTCAGCGCCTTGGTGGTATTGCCTACGGCATCGAGCCGGTCGGTTTTCTTCCGGACTGCTTCCGGCTGCTGAGACATCTCCACGATGCCCCCGGCGTTGTCCGTGATCGGTCCGAAGGTGTCCATGGCCAGAATGAAAGCGGCGGTGGCAAGCATACCCATGGTGGCTACCGCGGTGCCGAAAAGCCCGCCATGCACCCCGCTGTCTTCCGGGAAAGCACTTTTGCCGAGGTAAAATGAACACAAAAGAGCTATGCCCATGACTAACGCCGGCATGGCGGTACATTCGAGGCCCACGCCCACGCCGGCAATGATGTTGGTTGCCGGCCCGGTCTTGGAGGCCTCGGCGATGAGCTTTACCGGCCGGTACCTATACTCCGTGTAGTACTGGGTGATATAAACGAAGGCCACCGAAGTCAGGACACCCAGGATTCCGCAAAGGAAAAAGTGCCACCAGGCCTGCGGGGACTGCGGGCTGGAAAGCAGCCAGTAGGTGCAGCCCCCGAAGGCGATCATGGCCAGAACTACGGCAATGTAATAGCCCCGGTTCAGGGCCTCCATGGGATCCATTTTTTCTTCTTTATCCATCTTCACCATGAGTATTCCGATGATGGAAGCAATGATCCCAAAAGCACGCGCGATCAGCGGAAACATCATGACCCCCACCACTCCGGCGGAGAAGCCGAAGCCGACTTTTTCCGCATGGGAGGCCAGGGTGGCGCCGAGGATCATGGCGCCGATATTTTCAGCCGCCGTGGACTCGAAAAGGTCCGCACCGCGGCCGGCGCAGTCACCGACATTATCCCCGACAAGGTCTGCTATCACCGCCGGGTTACGCGGATCATCCTCGGGAATGCCGGCTTCGACTTTGCCTACCAGGTCCGCGCCCACGTCTGCAGCTTTAGTATAGATTCCGCCGCCAAGCTGGGCGAAAAGGGCCACGAAAGAAGCCCCGAAACCGTATCCGACTATAAGCAGGGGAATCTTGGTGATGTCCTGGATCGAGCCGGTGGCATTGACCAGGGCGTACAGGCCGCCCACCCCCAGAAGGCTCATCGCCACCACCAGAAGGCCGGAAACCGCCCCGCCCCGCAGGGCAATGCGCAGAGCGTTGTTCAGGCTCGACAGGGCAGCCGTGGCTGTGCGGATGTTGCTGCGAATCGAGACCCACATCCCCACATAACCGGCGAACACGGAACAGGCCGCCCCGAAGACAAAGGACAGCGTGATCCAGAAAGCGAGCTCCAGAGAACTGTCGACCGGGTCGAAACTCCTGTGGCCACGTATAAGGCCGTAACCGATAAACAGGACTGCGGCGAACAGCAAGGCGAGCATCGCGATTGTCCTGTTCTGCCGCCGCAGGAAGGCCTCGGCGCCTTCCTTGATCGCATTGGAAATACGCTGCATCGCTTCGCTGCCGACATCCTTTTTCAAGACCCATCTGGCCAGCCAGT
>JAZDIG010000085.1:0-11214 GCA_043805105.1 Candidatus Glassiibacteriota bacterium
CTCCAAGGGTTACAAGACGTTCGTGCTGCCGATGAGCGTGGCCCTGAGCGAGGCGGAAGTGGAGGCGATCCGCAAATTTGTCGAGCAGGGCGGCACTATCGTTACCGATGCGCTTCCCGGGGTAATGGACGAGCACTGCACCTTCCGCAAGAACCGGGCGCTGCAGGAGGTTTTCGGCGTGCAGTTCGCCCCTGCCGGCAGGAAAGAAATAATCGCCCTGACCGGTGAAACCGGGCTGAAACTCAAGGGCGCGAAGCCGCTGGCCGGGAAAGACGGCCGCCCCATCCTGCTTTACAACAGTTACGGCCAGGGGAAGGCTTTCCTGCTGAACTATTTTCTGGACAGCTATCTCGACGACAGGCGCGAAGGCCGTAACCGGGAAGACCTCGACCATATTTCCCTGGTGCTTCAGAATGCCGGGATCCAGCCGAAAATCAGGCTGACCGACCTGGCGGGCAGGCCGGTTACCACCTGCGAGCGCTATCTGTTCAACAATGGCACCACCCGCTTACTCGGCCTGATGCCGGGAATGTCCACCGAGGGCAGTCAGAAGGTGAGAGTGAGCCTGCCGGGCTCTTTTTCGATCTACGATGTGCGCAATAAGCGTTTTATCGGTACCGGCGGGGCATTCGAGACCGAGATCGAGCCCGGAGTACCGGCTCTTTTCGCCATGGTGGCCGACAGGGTCAGGGGCATCAGGCTTGACTTTCCCAGGACAGGGAAACTCGGCGAGACGGTGAAGATAAACTTCACCATTGATGGCCTGAATGACCTGAGCTCGGTCGCCAAAATCGTGGTGACCGACCCCGCGGGCCGCCAGCTGCGTTATTATGGAGGCAACTCCGCTGTAACATCCAGTGCCGGCCACACCGCGTTCAGGACCGCGCTGAACGACCCGAAAGGTGACTGGGTTGTGGAGGTCACGGAGGTAATGAGCGGAGAGAGCGCGAGAGCGGTGATAGGTATCGATTGATTATTAAGGATTAACCGCCGCTTCGGTATCGACCGGGCCGGCGGCCTTTTGCCGCGAAAAGCCGAATTTAGGTCGACAGAGGCAGACCGCGGACTTTCCCGGTTCCTGTTTTACCTGCTGACAAGGGTCCCGAAAATGAATGAAAGTCCTTTTACGCCGCTCCTGAAATTACGGTCATTATCCGGCCGGCAAATCGAGAGAATTCATCTGGCGAGCCTGGAAATACTCGAGAGCCAGGGGATGCGTTTCCTGCATCCGGGGGCGAAAGAGCTCCTTCTCGAACATGGAGCCAAAACCGGGCCGGACGGCCTGGTCCGGATACCGGCCGGGCTCGTGGAAAAAGCCATCGAGACCGCGCCGGCAATGATCGAAATTTACGATCGCTGCGGCAATCCCGCCATGCGGCTCGGGCAGAGAAACGTGTACTTCGGCACGGGGTCCGATACGCCGCAGACCTTCGATCCGGAATCGAGAGCTTTGAGGAAATCGACCAAGCGCGACAGCTACCGGATGGCGAAGTTTGTCGATGCCATGCCGCAGCTCGATTTCGTCATGAGCATGGCGATTGCGGACGACTATCCAGGCAGCAGCTCTTTCGTCCACCAGTTCGATGCGATGCTCACAGGGACGGCCAAACCGATCGTCTATACGGCCCAGGGCGGCAAGGACCTGCAGCCGATCCACGAGATAATGTGCGCCCAGAGGGGGAGCGCAGAGGCCGTGGCGGAGAAGCCTTTCGCCGTTCTTTACACGGAGCCCATTCCTCCCCGGCTGCACACTCGTGAGGCCCTGGAGATGATCATGTTCTGCGCCAGGCACGGATTACCGGTGGTATATCCCACCGGCAGCATGGCCGGCGGCACGGCTCCGGTAACGCTGGCCGGAGCAATCGCCCTGGGTAACGCTGAATGCCTGGCGGGCCTGGCGGTTCACCAGCTGACAGCGCCGGGAGCGCCGTTTATCTATGGTGGCAACGTCACCGCGATGGACATGCACTGGGCCGGATATACTTACGCCTCACCGGAATTTCATTTCGCTTTCAGCGCCTTCGGAGACCTGGCTCATCATTACAGGCTCCCGGTCTGGGGCCTGGCCGGTGCCTCGGACAGCAAAACCCTGGACGCGCAGGCCGGAGCCGAAGCCTCGCACCAGATTCTTCTCGCCTTGCTGGCCGGGGAGAACCTCGTGCACGACGTGGGTTATCTCGGCAGCGGAATGATCAGCTCGATGGAGATGATCTTTTTCTGCAACGAGGTTATCGGAATGCTGCGCAAGGCCACCTCCGGATTCGAGGTGACAGATGAAACGCTGGCGCTGAGTGTCACCCGGAGGGTAGGCGCAGGCGGTCATTTCCTTCAGGATGAGCATACCCTGAAACATTGCCGCGAAATCTGGATGCCCTCGGTGTTCGACCGCCAGCCTCTCGCCCAATGGAAAACATCGAACCCGGAAGACCTGATCGATACGCTCAATCAGCGGGTCAGGCAGGTATTGTTAGAGCACAGGGCGCCGGATATCGAGGTGGGGGTGCGTCGGGAAATAGACGAAATCCTGTGTCGACGGGAAAAAGCGGAGGACATCCTGTAAGACTGGAGCGCGGCCTTGAGGCAAAGCCCATTGCTATTATTGCCGTTCACGTCCCACATAGGCTTAACAGACAGGAGATAAAAATGTCGACTTTAAACCGGCGGGGATTTATCGGCGCTGCTTCGTTGGGAATAGGTTCGACTTTGGGTGCAGCCGCGATCGGAGGGCCTGCGAAAACTCCGGGAGACCTGATATCGGACCGGAGCCGAAGGTTGCCCCGGGAGGTATGGATTGCAAGTATTTCCCAGAATAACCTCGCCGCCGACTATCCCGACGAAATGATCGGTATGCTTCTGGGCCGCATGGAAGAAGTCGTTCCGATGCAACCCGATATCGTTTGCCTGCCCGAAGTGGGTCCCTTCGTGAATCTGTCAGCAGAAAGGTCGGCCGTAGCGGAAATTGCGGAACGACCGTCAGGGCCGATCACCGAAAGGTTCGCAGAATTCGCCAGGAAGCATCAATGCTATGTCTGGTGCCCGATCTACACGGTGGAGGGCGGAAAATACTATAACGCATTGGTTCTGATCGACCGCCGGGGAAAGGTGGTCGGCGAGTACCGGAAAATGCATCCGACAGTCGGGGAAATCGACAATGGCGTATCGCCCGGGCCATTAGCGCCGCCCGTATTCCATACGGACTTTGGCACAATCGGGGCGCAAATCTGTTTTGATATTGAATGGCTCGATGGCTGGCAGCATCTCCATGAGGCCGGCGCTGAAATTGTTTTCTGGTCCTCGGCGTTCGGTGGCGGCACCAAACTCAACAGGCTGGCGAACCTGTTTCGATATGTCGTCGTTTCCAGTACGCGCAAGGGAGTAACTCAAATCTGCGATATTACCGGTGAAACAGTTGCGTGGACCGGCCTCTGGGAAACCTGGTGCTGTGCGCCGGTCAACCTGGAGAAAGCATTTCTTCACAGTTGGCCTTTTGTGCATAAATTCAGCGACATCCGGAAAAAATACGGGCAGGCAATCCGGTTCACTACCTATCACGAAGAGGAATGGTCCATCATCGAGAGTCTTTCTCCGGATGTTAAAGTAGCCGAAGTATTAAAGGAATTCGACATTCAAACTTACGATGAGGTAGTGCGGGAGGCGACAGCCTTGCAGATTCAGAGCCGTAAATCCTGAAATGGGGAAAGCCTGTAACCTGGAAGGAACTCTAAAAAGCGTATTGAAATAATCCTGGCTGCCAAAAGGAGCGTGCATCGTAGGGGCGACGCATGCGTCGCCCCTACGTTAATACGTTAAATATTGATAATTACATAGATTATTACCGGAATGCCTCTCTATTGATTTCCCGAACATTCCGACTATGGAAGGTCATTTCATTACGCTATTGGCAGTTCTGATTTAACCACTTGTTATTCACCGAGCTGCGCCCAGGCGACCCCGTAGGGTGCAAGCCGCAGCCGGAGAGGGTTCGCCTCCAGCTCGGCGGCCGCACCGCTGCGGAGCACCTCGAGCCGGTTGGAGGCCGAGTCGAGCTTCACCAGGCGGAACCGGCCCGGCTGGCCGGCCGGAATGCGCAGGATGACTTCACTGGTTGTTCCGGAGCCGGAGAGCGGAAAATTCCAGAACACCACCTGGGTCAGGCTGCCTTGCCTGGCCGCGAATGCGTGGATGCTGTCGGTGCCGCCGCTCACCGGGAGCCTTTCGCCCCGGATCTGGCTCAGCATTTCGAAGGCATAGTAGGCCGGGCGGCGGCTTCCCTGCTTGTCGAACAGGCCGCTGTTTTGCACCTGCACGTTCCACCAGTCGGACATGAATTGATAACCGGCGGGCGACATCCAGGTGAAATCCTCCGGCTTCACGAAGTGGTCGCGAATATGGTAGTAGGAAGATCGGCTGAGGCCCTCTTCGAGAAAGCCGAACGTGCTTTCGAGCACGAAGGCGGCCTGGAAGCCTGGAGTCGGCTCGTCGCCCAGAAGCTTGATGTTCCACTCATCGATGATGGTCTCCGTGGCGGCCAGCCGGGAGTACCGGGCCAGCTTTTGCCGGATGTCGCGAATACTCCGGCGCAGGCGGAGCGGGTCATTGCCGTACATGTGCCAGGAAAAGAAATCCAGCGGAGCATCCCCTCGGCCGCAGAAATCGATGAGCGCATCGCCGATCGGACTTTCGTAACCGGCCAGCGCCGGGCCGCCGACCTTCACGCCGGGGTCCGCGGCCAGAATAGCGCTCGCAGTGTGTGCGTAGTAGTTCGTATAGTCGCCCGGCTGGAAGCGGTAGGGGCAACCGCCTGATTCGCCGATGTCCACTTCGTTGCCGACCTCCCAGTACTCGATTCCGTAGTTCTTCTCCTGATTGCAGTGGCGCACCAAGGCTCCGATCAGGGTCTCCCATTCCGCGTAGTCTGTCGGCTGCACAAGGTCCTGGTCGATTTTCGGATACAGCACGCGCGGCTTGAAGCAGAGACACATCAGCGGCTTGGCGCCGGCGGCCAGTATGTTTTCGAGGCTGCGGTCGAGCGTGTCCCAGTAATAGCGTCCGTGCTCCGGGTAGAGGTCGAAGTATTCCTGCACGAAAAGGCGGATGGTCTGCGGCTGGAGCCTGGCGACCTGGTCCAGATGTTCAGCGAACATCGGTTCGTGCGAAAGCCCGCCCTGGCCCAGCGCGTAGCGGGTCAGGTCAATGCCGCCCGCCGGGTGCGCGGAATCGATGACCAGCTCGACCGGCGCCGCCAGGACGGCCCCAGAGAGCATGAGAGCGCCCAGGGCCGCCGCGGCCAGGTTACTAACCATGCAACGGAAAATTTTCATATTGCATCCGAAGTTGGGGCGATAGGTCTACTGAAGCGAGGATCCTGTCAGTCCGGACTCTTCGCGCAGCAGCTCTCCGGGAAGGCCCCGGCGCCGGTCACTGCTGGAGGCCGACGCATCTTCCCTTTCGGGAAAGCCAACGATATATCTTTGAACCATCAAATTCAAGGACTGTCCTGCGAGTCAGGAAAACCGGCTGCGTGTGTGTAACCTTGAGGATTCATATTCATCCTATTTGGCCGGGATTAATTCGACACGCTTCGAGAACCTGATAATAAGTTACCCTTGAATAAGTCCTGCCTTGAAATTAGATATTAGCCGCAGTATGGGTCGGGTGTTTTCCTTTTTGCCTGAACCGCCGCTGGATGCGGCAATTCAAAACGAGGATAATCAAGTGCGCTGCAATATCATCCATCCACAGGCCGACCAGTTAATTTACGAGATCCGCCAGATCGTGCTGATCGCCAAGCGGCTGGAGGCGGCCGGGGTGAAAATGACCTGGGAAAATATCGGCGACCCGTGCGCCAAGGGCGAGCCGGTTCCGGAGTGGATCAAGGAGCATTTCATCGAGGTGATCCGGAAGGACAGGAGCTGGGCCTACAGCCCCAGCAAGGGCCTGGAGGAAAGCCGTGCTTTCCTGGCCGACCGGCTGAACGAGCGCGGCGGAGTTCGGATCACTCCCGAGGACGTCTATTTCTACAACGGACTTGGCGATGCCGTGGCCAAGATTTACCGCTACCTGAACCCTCGCGCCCGGGTACTCTGCCCCTCGCCCAGCTACTCGATCCACGCCACGCACGAATCGTTCAACGCCAACCGTCCGCCATTGGTATACCACCTGGACCCCTCCCGCGGCTGGCTGCCCGATCCGGACCAAATCCGCTCATTGGTGGAAAAGCATCCCGAGGTGGCGGGAATCCTCCTGATCAACCCGGACAATCCCACCGGGCTGGTCTGGCCGGCGGAGCTGGTAGCCGAAGTGGTGGCGGTAGCCGAACGCCACGGCCTGTTCGTGATCGCCGATGAGATCTACCACCGGCTGATCTACAACGGCCGGACCACCACCCTGCTGGCGGACGTGATCGGCGGGGTGCCGGGGATCTCGCTCAAGGGTGTGAGCAAGGAATACCCCTGGCCGGGCGGCCGCTGCGGCTGGCTGGAGGTCTACAACGAAAAGGCCGACCAGGAATTCAGCCGCTACATCCGGAACCTGTTCGATGCCAAGATGATCGAGGTCTGTTCCACGACTCAGCCGCAGATGACTATCCCGCTCGTGTTCGCCGACCCGCGCTACCCCGGACACCTCCAGGCGCGCTGCCGAGCCTACGAGGCGCGCTCGCGGCAGTTCGCCGAAAATTTCGCGGGGATCGGGGGAGTGGAAGCCACTCGGCCGGATGGAGCGTTCTACGCCTGCGTCACTTTCGACAAGGGTATGCTGAACGACAAGCAAAGCCTGAGGGTGGATAATCCGCAGGCGAAGAAAATCCTCGAGGAAGCCCTGGCGGCCGGCGGGCTTTCCCCGGACAAGCGGCTGGTGCTCTATCTGTTGGCGGCCACCGGTATCTGCGTAGTCCCGCTCACTGGGTTCACCAGTGACCTGCACGGTTTCCGCATGACCCTGCTGGAGCCGGACGATGATAAAAGGGCGGAGACGCTGAAAACCCTGCGGGAAAAGATTGAGGAGTATAAGAAAAAATAATCCCGCCCTTCAGCCGCGCCGCTCGAGCAGGACCCCGGTGAGCTTCGACAGGCTGACCCTCTGCCGGCCGCTGGAGTCGAAATTCGAGGGGTCCAGCCAGCGTTCGAACGCCTCCCGCAGCGCGGGCCATTCCAGATCTATCACCGAATACCAGGCAGTGTCGCGGCTGCGTCCCTTGTAGACCGTAGCCTGGCGGAAAATCCCCTCGAAGGACAGCCCCAGTCTCTGCGCGGCCGAACGGGAAGCCTCGTTCAGGCAGTCGCATTTCCATTCGTAGCGGCGGAAGCCGAGGCCGAAGGCGCGCTCCATCATCAGGTACATGGCCTCGGTGGCCGCCGCGGTCCGCTGCAGGGCGGGCGAGTAGTTTATGTGGCCCACCTCGATCGATCCGGCCGCCGGGTCGATCCGCAGGTAGCTCGCGACCCCCGCCGACCTGCCGGTCGCAAGATCGATAATGGCGAAAAACAGGGGGTCATCCGCCAGACAGCTTTGTCTGATCCAGGCGGTGAAGTCCTCCAGACGGTCGAACGGGCCGTAGGGCAGGTACGTCCAGAGGCGGCCTTCCTTGTCCGCGGTATACGCCTGGAACAGGGCCTCGGCGTGCCGGCCGGCATCCAGCGGCTCCAGCCGGCAGTACCGGCCCTCGAGGGCCGTGCGCTCCGGGGCCGCCGGCGGCCTCCAGCCCGCCAGAGGCGGGCCAACCGGCTGGCCGAGATGGTTCAGGGTGTGATCCATTCAATCCCTCATGCACGTGCCGAGGCGATATACTCGGACCTTAAAAGGCTTAGCAGCGCCGCGGCCGTAAGATTAGTCGTTCGGATGTGGATTTGCAACACTTGAATCCTGACCGGATTGATAAAGATGGCGGGAATAAAAAAGGGGTGGAACCGTCCAACTTGTGGAGTTCCACCCCTTATATTTTGCATTCCGCATGCCGCTGATTTTGCCAGTCTCAGATATTGAGCGTGATGATGTTCCCGTTCAGCGTGGCCGTGTACCTGGTCAGCGAGCGAGGAGCCGGCCCGCGCACCACGTTGCCATTGGTGTCGTAACGCGAACCGTGGCAGGGGCATTCGGCGATGCCGCCGTTGAAAGCGCCCACCTGGCAGCCCATGTGGGTGCAGGTGCGGCTGAGCACCACGATCGAGCTCGCCGAGGTGCGGATGATGAAAACGCCGTTGGCGGGTAATCCGGCCAGAGCGCTGGCGTTGAGCGCCACCGCGCCGCCCACCGCGGCCAGGGCCGTGTAAGGAGACTGGGAAATGTCGATCTGTACCTGCGATCCCCCGCCGCCCCCGCCGCCACCGTCAGTCGAAGGTGGAGATGTGGGAGTCGAAGAGTTACCGCCCCCGCAACCCCCGATCAGCGCCAGCAGCGCCGAACTCGAAGCCAGCACGGTTATCTGCATTGCCGAGTCCGCAAAGAATTCGCGCCGGTTCCGGCTGCCGTTCCAGCCGGTAGCTTCGGTCCGAACCTTACAGTCGTCGATTATTCGATCTTTCCGCCTGGCCATACTTTTCCTCCCGCCGGGGAATGTGCCAATAGTTTGGTCGCGCTGCTTGCACCGACTTCGGCTGGCCTGGCTGAGAAGTGGGCGACCATCGAAGTTTGAATCTGTGGGGGGCCAGATCTATTGGTTGATAATACAACTCAATCTCAGATGAGTTCCAGTTATTTCCCTTTGCCGAAAACCGAAAGTCTGGGAAACCGGAATGGGCGGGGAACAAGGACAGTTCTGGTAAAGGCCGGGAGAGTCTCAAGACCCGATAAAAGCGGATTCCAATGAGGCGTAGGCCGCGAGGCAGCCGTTTTCCCCGTAGAAGGCCCGGACATCCTCCCGGGCCGGCTCGACCGGAGCTTTGCGTTGGAGGAAGGAGGCGCAGAATTCGCCGGGGTCGACAGTTTCGCCCCGCCCACGGAGCCACAGGCAGGCCGCGCTGGCCGCCGAACCCAGGGCCGCTCCGCCGGCTTCCAGTGGAATTACCTTGCGCTTGAATACGGCCGCCACCCGCCTCAGCACTTGCCGGCTGGCGGTCGGCCCGCCGGTGACGAACAGGGTGTCGGCGGGGGCCATGAAGTGCCGCGAGTTGAGGTAGACCGAGGCCAGGGTCGATTCCACGATACCCGCGTAGTCCGCGGCAAAATCGGCGCGGTCGTAGCCCACCCGTTTCGGCTCGAAAGCCGGCGACACCGGGAACGATTCGGCTTCCGCCTGCCAGACAAACAGCCGGCCGCGGTTGCCGCAGGGAGTGGCCGCCAGCGCCGCCTCGGCCGCCGCGTAGTCCTTCTTGGCCTGGCCGTGGAGCGAGCGCACGCCGTCCCAGCGCAGGGCGCCATTAGTACGGCAGCCGAAAGTGAACGGCCGGTCGATCGAGTCGTACATGGCATTGGCATAGCCGGCCAGGTCGAAAGTTTCTCCGTCGGTTTCGACCATGATCACGAAGCTCGTCCCCAGGCTGAGCAGCGACCCGTTCACCAGGCACTTGGTCTGCGGGTTGTCTCCGGAGCCGATCCCCACCCGGCAGCCGGGGTCCAGGCCCCAGCGCCGGACGAAATAGCCGGCGATCCGGCCGGCCGGAGTGAGGGCGGAGGCGAGCGGGGGGAGTTTGGCTTCGAGGCCGGCGGCCCCGCCGGGCAGGTCGCCTGCCACCGCCGCCAGCAGGGAATCCGACCACTGCCGCGCCCGGTAGTCCATCAGCGAGCTGCCGCAGGCGTTGCCCCAGTCGAGGGGGAGGTCGAGCCTGCCGGTCAGTACCGCCGGGATCAGCGTGCTGATCTGGTGAATGACCGCCGTGTTCCGGTATTCGACCGGGTGTTCCAGCGCAGTCCGGCGGATACCGAAAGCGCTGAAGCGCAAGGGGGCGTCCGAACCGGTCAGCCGGATGATCGCTTCCTTTCCGCCGACTTTCCGGCGTACCAGCTCGGCTTCGCGGCCGGTGTTGGGGGTGCGCCAGATACGGGCGAAGGGCAGGGCGAGGCTCCCGGCCAGCAGCACGGCCAGCCCGGATTCCGGATTTTTCCCCTCCTGCAAGCCGTCGAACGCTCTCTTGGCTTCCGGCGCAAGCAGAACGTGGCCGTGCTGCTGGCCGGAAACGTTGACCGCAGCGATGTCGCCGGGGGAAAAGCCGAGCCGGCGCAGCTCGCCGGCCAGCTTTTCGAACAGCAGGTCGAGCGAGGCGAAGTACAGCGCCGCCGGCTGTTTCGCTTCACCCGGTTCCCCGGGCGGCAGGACGTACTGTTCGGTGATGCCGTAGGCGGCCAGGCTGGGTTCGGCGCGGTAATCGACCGAAATTTCACAGACCCTGGCGCGGCTTTCGATGTCGGCTGCCACCGCGGTCACGCTTTGCGTGCTGGAATCGATTCCGAGGGCGAGTGGGGGCACGACTGTTCACCTCGGTTTGTAAAGGTGCCCGGTCCGGCGGGCAGTCAAGGCTTTTCCGGTCCTCTTTCGGGAAGAAGGTCGAAGAACCAGGTGACTTCCTTGTGCTGGCCGTTCACCGTATCCTCGATGTCGAGATACAGACGGTAGTTGCCGGGCACGAGCCCCTGGGTGTCGATGTCGAAATTTTCGGCCACCGTGCCGGAGGCCTGGTCTATGCTGCGGTCGAAGGAGAGGGTGAGGGTGGTAGACCGGTTATGGTCCCAGCGCATGAAGCCTTCCAGGTTGCCGCTGAAACCGTTCTGCTCATCAGGATTTGCGCTGGCGATACTCACGGTCACCAGCTCGCGGAAAGTCCGCTGGCTCTCCGCATTAGTTCCCAGTCCATAGATTTCGTAGAACACCGAGACAGTTTCGCCGATATGGAAAGCCAACGAGGGCCGGGGTAGAATTTCCACTCCCCGGCGCTCGTGCACCGGCTGGTGCGGATCAGGCGGACTGCCGAAAATGATCCCGCTCAGCTCGAGGGTCCCGGCGGGATATTTGTTGAGGTGCAGGCTGCTGCGGATTACCGCCGGCCGCGGGGGGACTGCCATCCGGAGCGCGCTGTAATAGTCGCCCGGCGGGATCACCAGGCGGTTGACCGAAACGATCAGGCTGTCCCGGCCGGTGAACACCCGGCGGGCGGTGGAAAAGTCGGCCGCCATCCGGGTCCAGGTGCTGTCGAACAGCCCCACCGCGGCTTCCACCTTCCCGGCTTCCTTGCCAGCCGAAGCAGGCAGCGACTGGTAGAATTCCAGTTCGAGCCGGCCGTC
>JAZDIG010000086.1:0-4602 GCA_043805105.1 Candidatus Glassiibacteriota bacterium
GGTTTTTGAAAACCAAGTGACGACCGGGCTTACTGCCGCCTGGGGGTGGTCGAGGTACCCCACCGCCCCCACCTTATCCATCCATTAGAATAGATTAAAACAAAGACCTTCTTAAACCAAGATACAAGTGACAAAGTTACAGAGTGACAAAGAATAAAGAAACAACTGAGGCACTTTAGGAATATAAGGGTCGGGCCTTATCTGGGAGGGAGGAGGGAGGGTCCTTCTGTCTTCCGGCTTCTGACTTCTGACTTCCGGCTTCTGACTTCTGACTTCTGTCTTCCGGCTTCTGGCTTCTGACTTCCGGGGAAGTGCGGCTGGGTGGGGAAAAAAGTTCATTCCCTGGCTCGGATTACGCGGTTCCTGCCATTGTGCTTGGCTTCGTAGAGCGCCTGGTCAGCGGCACTGACCAGTACCGAGCTGTCCTGGCTCCGCTGCGGAACGAAGTTGACTTCACCCAGGCTGACAGTCACCACCGCGCTGACTTGACTGGCCGGGTGTACCATGCCGAGCGCTTCCACCTGTTCCCGTATTTTCTCGGCCAGGTAGCTCGTGCCTCTCGGGCTGGTTTCAGGCAACAGGGCCACAAACTCCTCCCCGCCGTAGCGGGCGGCCAAATCGCCCGGCCGCCGGACGAGTTTGTCCAGAACCGCGGCGACCTGCCGCAGGCACTGGTCGCCGGCCTGATGGCCCAGGCTGTCGTTGTAATTCTTGAAGAAGTCGATGTCGAGCATGATCAAGCCGAGCGGAAGGCCGTGGCGCGACGCTCGCTTCCATTCGTGGGCCAGAGTGCTGTCAAAGGTGCGCCGGTTGGCAATCCGGGTCAGGCCGTCCAATGAACTCTGCTCGCGCAGTTTCTTCTCCAGTCGCTTGTGCTTAGTGATGTCCCGCGCAATCGCCACGAGCTTGCCGGTACCCGCGAGCTTCATCTCCGCCACAGACAGTTCGACCGGAAAAGTCTTTCCGCTCTTACGCCGGCCCTTGATTTCGATGGCCTTGCCGATAAAGGACGCCCTGCCATCGCGGGCGTAACGGCCGAGCATCTGGGTCAGTTGCCTGCTGTAGGGGCTCGCGGCCAGGACCGAGAGCTTTTCTCCGGCCAGCTCGAAATCCCGGTAGCCGAACATTTTTTCCGCTCGCGGATTGAGAGTTTCGATCCGGCCGCTCGAGTCGGTGGTGATCACTCCGTCCATGATCGAGCTGACCACCGAGCGTATGTATTCATCGTTCTCCTGGATGATTTTTTCCAGCTTCCCGCGCAGCTCGATTTCCTGCTGCAGACGCTCGTTCGCCACGACAGCCTGCTCCGCCCGCGCCAGGGCATCCTGGCGGCTGCCGGCCAGCCTCGCCAATAGCACCACGAACAGCAGCACCGACAGGCCGAATGCCGTCAGCACCAGCAGTCGGATCCAGCGGTAGGATTGATAAGCCGCAGCGAGGTCGAGTTCCACCGCCACCCCGACTCCCGGGCTTGGGAGCCAGCTCCACGCCCCGACCACCTCGGTTCCCCGGATACCGGTGTAGCCGTCCAGGTCCAGGGAAATTTGTTCGCCGGTCCGGCCGGAGGCCCCAGCCGCCGCGTACGGGCCGCTGCCGGCGGCAGTTGCGGCCGGATTACCGGAAGCGGCCCATCCCGGGTGAAGATTTTCGCTGGCCGCCTGGTCGTAAAGACCGGCCGCAAGCAGCCGTCCGCCGCGGTCGAAGAAGAAGACCGCGCCGTCGGGCCCCAGCGGGTTCACGGCGATAATTGTGGACAGCTCAGCGGCCGGCCGGTTGAAAAAAACGAGCCAGCCCAGGTACTGGTCCTGGTTGTCGGTTAAAGGCGCGGCGGCGATAAACAGGCTCTCCCCCTCGTTCCCGTCCAGCAGAACGAAGCGGCCCGCGCCTGGCTGGTTGGTTTTTCGATAGGCAGGCAGGAGCTGCCGAAAGGCGCTTTCGGCGGCTGACAAGGCACCGCTCCGGGCCAGAATCGAGCCATCGGCCGCCACCACGCAAAAACCGGCAAAGCGGCCAGTGCCGAGCATTCCGGCCAGCAGATTCTCCAGCTCGGCGGTGTCCTTCTCCGGCTGGCTACGGGCCGGGCCGGGTTCGAGCGACCGCGACACCGCCTCCCGGACCGAGGTAGAGCCGGCGAGGCTCTCCACTTGTCGTATTTTTTCGGCGGCCTGCCGCTGGAACTCGCTCGAGGTCGAGCTTGCCACCGCGCTCAGCACTTCCCGCAAATCGTTGCGGATCACCGAATGGATCAGGTTGAGCACGATCCACGACATGCTGCAGATCGCCAGCAGGATGACGCTCAGCAGCAGCAGATCGAGACGGAGATTCGGCGAACCGTCTCCCCGAACAGGTTTTTCGGCATCGCCTGGCTGTATCGTGTCGGGACTCGTCATCCGAACCGCTGAAAGAAAGAAATAAATTGCCGTGATAGCGCCGCCCTTTTTTTTGGCAGAATGACCGGCCGCCACGGCTGTCTCGCTTAATTGTTACACTTTTCTCACTCCAGGTCAACCGCAGTCTATCACCTGCAGCTTTCCGGCCCGGGTAGCCCGGCCCCCGGCGATTTCCAGTTTGACACCCGCCTCGATCCTGGATATCTTAGGCTGATTCAGTTGCCCCGGCGCGATTAGGCCGCGGCTGAAATTAGAACTCGGCTCTATTTCGAGGCAGCGGAGGAAAGATGAGATTCAGTCGGATAGGGTTTCTGATCATATTCGCCGCCCTGATGCCGGTGCCGCGGTTTATCAGCCCGCTGCCGGCCGAAACCAGGCCGGTAGTCATGGAGGTCGATGCGCGGCAGGCTCCCCTGCGGCTGTTCCACGCCAGACTGGTGATTCCGGCCGCGCCGGGCAGGCTGGCCCTGGTCTACCCGAAGTGGATTCCCGGCGAACATGGCCCCACCGGCCCGGTGACCGACCTGGCCGGAGTCACGATAAAGGCCGGTGGGAACCAGATCGGCTGGCGGCGGGACGAGCTGGAGATGTACCGGATAATCTGCGAGGTTCCTAAAGGTGTAAGTGAAGTGGAGCTGGCCCTGGATTTTCTTTCGGCTCCACCAGCGGAGCAGGGATTCTCCTCCGCCGCCTCGACCACCACCAATCTGGCGGTTATTTCCTGGAACCAGCTTCTGCTGTATCCCGAGCTCAGCCGGCCCCGGGAGCTGAGCTTCGAGGTGAGCCTGAAGCTGCCTCAGGGCTGGAGCTTTTCGACCGCGCTGGCGGTGGCCCAGAATAGTGAGGCCGGGATCAGATTCGAAAAGGCAAGCCTGGAAAGGCTGATAGATTCGCCACTGTTGTGCGGAGTCAACTTCCGCAGAGTGGACATCACCCCGCCGGATGAGGTCCCGCATTTTATCGACATCGCCTGCGACAGCCGGGCCGGCCTGGCGATGACCGGTGAGCAGATCGGGAAATACAGGCGGCTGGTCCGGGAAGCCCGGGCCTTGTTCGGAACTCGGCATTACGACAGTTACCGCTTCCTGCTTTCGCTCAGTAACGGCATTGCTCATTTCGGTCTGGAACACCACGAATCGAGCGACGACCGTTCGGCAGAGGACATGCTGACCGACCAGGGCAAGTTCCTGGTGGAATGTTCGCTGTTGACCCACGAGTTCATCCATTCCTGGAACGGCAAGTACCGCCGGCCGGCCGGCATGGTCCGGCCGAGCTACCAGCAGCCGCTGGATACCGACCTGCTCTGGGTTTACGAGGGGTTGACCCACTACCTGACCATGGTTCTCACCGCCCGCAGCGGTCTCTGGACCGAGGACCAGTGCCGGCAGGCGCTGGCTGTATACGAGCGCTGGGTCGAGGACCGGCAGGGCCGCCGGTGGCGGCCCCTGGAAGACACCGCCGTGGCGGCCCAGCTACTCTACGAGGCGCGCAGGGACCAGGCCGCCTGGCGCCGGGGAGTGGACTTCTACCGCGAGGGGATATTCCTCTGGTTGGAGGTCGATGCCCTTATCCGGCAGAGCACCGGCGGCAAGAAGTCCTTCGATGACTTCTGCCGGCAGTTTTTCGGTGGAACCGACGGTTCTGTGCAGGTAGTGCCCTACACTCTGGATGACATCGTCTCCGCACTCGACCGGCTTGACCCTTACGACTGGAAGGCGCACCTGGAGAGCCGGGTGCAGGCCACCGGCGACCAGTCCCGGCCGCGCGGACTGGAGGCTGCCGGCTGGGAGCTCGCTTACGCTGAGGAGAAATCGGAATATTTCAAGGCGTTCGAGGGCGGGAACCTGAACCTGGCCGCTTCGATCGGGGCGGAGATCGGCGCCGGCGGCGTGATTACAGACGTCATCCCGGGCTCTGCCGCACAAGCCGCCGGCCTGGCGCCGGGGATGCAGATCGTCGCGGTAAACCGGCGCGCCTGGGCAAAAGACCTGATGGAACAGGCTGTGGCTGAAACCGGAACCGAAGGCCGGACCCTGGAGCTGATAGCCCAAAACAGCGGTTTCTTCGACACCTACCGGCTCGATTATTACGCCGGCGCGCGCTATCCGGTATTGGTACGGGACGACAGCCGGCCGGACCTGCTCTCCCGGATTATCGCACCCCTGACCAGGTGATCGATCAGTTCAATCCTGGTCGCCTCTTTGCACGAGTT
>JAZDIG010000087.1:0-6577 GCA_043805105.1 Candidatus Glassiibacteriota bacterium
GTTGGGCTTGACGATCACCGGGAAGTCGAACGGCAGCTCGAAGGCGCTGTTGTCCGAGGTGATGAAGAAGGCATCCGGGACCGGGATCCCCATTTCCTTGGCGATACCGCGCACCAGGGATTTGTCGTAGCAGTAGGCCAGACACTGCGGCCCGGAGCCGGTGTAGGGAATATTGAACATTTCCAGCAGGGCCGGCACGTGCAGTTCCAGGCGGGGGTCGTTGGAATAGCCTTCATCGCAGAGGTTGAAGGCATAGTCGACCCGGCCGGCCAGCCGGGAGAGGTCGGTAATCAGGGTGTCATGGTTGTTGAGAAAGGAGAAGTGGTAGCCATCCAGCCCGTAGAGGGCTTCCTTCATCCGGTCGATCGTGTAGTAATCATCCTCGTCGAACACGTTTTCAGGCTTGATCCTGTCCGGCTTGGAGGGGTCGCCCATCAGCACCGCCACGCTCTTCAGCTCCTTGCGCGAGGCGCGCCGGACCGGGGTCCACTCCTTGCGCACCTGGGCCGTGATCACGATCCGCCGCTCCATCATACCCAGGTCCTGGTTGCGCTGCGAATCGGGCGACAGCTCCGCCGGGAACTCCACCGCGCTGAAACCGGCCTCGGCCAGGAGCCTGGCGATGCCGTCGCGGGAGTAGAGTCTTTCGGCGTAGAACTGGTCAGCCACGACGCCTTTTTCCACGTGAGTGATCACTTCGCGGCTCACCAGGCGGTCGCCGTCCTGAGAGAGCGATCTTTCGCGGCAGACGAACAGCTTGCCGTCGATCCACTCCCAGGAACGTTTCTGGAAGTTCTGGCGCAGGAAATCGCCATCGGCCAGGTCGATCAGGAGCTTGCCCCAGGGTTTGGAGATGCGGAAGACTTCGCGCAGGACCTTGAGGTCATCCTGGAGGGTTTCGAAGTAGCCGAAACTGTTGCCGAGGATGAGTACGCAGTCGAAATTGTCCGGGACATAGGGCAGCTTACGGGCGTCGCCTTCGCGGAAACGCACGGGCAGGCCTTCACTCCTGGCGGACTCGCGCGCCCGCTGGACGAGGTAGTGAGAGCGGTCTATGCCTTCAACCGTACGGAACCCGCGCCGGGCCAATTCCAGAGTGTGGCGGCCCTGGCCGCAGCAGAGGTCGAGTACGCGGTCTTCGCGGGGGGACAGTCCGAGGATGCCGGAGATCTGGTCCACTTCGGTCCGGGTGATCGCCGCATCGCCTACGACGTCGCCGTCGGTCTTGAGATAGAGGTGGTTGAAGATCCTGTTCCACCAGTCGCGGGGCAGGTGGTCTTCGAGGTTGACGACCGGGCCGAGGGAGCGGACCCGGGGACGGCCATTCTTGCTCTTATGGCCGCCGTTAGGGTGGGGAGGTTTGGGCTTCTCCATCAGAATTGCTCCTTCCCGCCTTTACGGGACCGGGGCTGCAACGCGTGCAGGGGAATCCCGGTGGTTAAGCGCCGTTCATTCGATCCGGCCTGTCGGCGCCCAGGACCGAACCATCCGGAAAATAGCTTCCGGAATACTGCATTACTGCATTATAGTACATTATAATAAGAGTTGTATGCTGAAACAAGTACCGATTTCGGTATCGGGGAGGTTATCCTGCGATACGGCGGGGAGTAAATCTCACACGTCCTGCGGCTTCATAGGTGGTAAATCCGGGCTGAATGGTTTTTCGCTTGCGTATAAAAGCGCCTCAGACTGGCAACGCACAACTGATTGAAAAACATGATGTCACGAAATCAACCCAGATCCTTTATAGGTACAAGGTACATCGAGTAATGTACACGAATTTTAGAAAAAAGTCCAGAGAAAACGGTGATTATGCGGCGGATTTTCGAGAAACAGCGATTAGGGGAAGGAATGAGTCAAGGGCGGACACAGGGGTTCCGCCCCCACGTATTGCCCGGCCATCTTGTTGATGCGGGCGGTTCGCGAACCGCCCCTACAACGATTTCCCCTCATTGGCAAAAGAGGACACTGGGGTCCACTCCTCCGTTTTTGGCGCGGCAGCCCTCCCCGGGCGAACACAAGGTTCGCCCCTACGCTGGCCGGGGCGAAATACGGGCGGACACGAGGGGCCGCCCGTACATAGAAAAAAAGCCCGATGGGAATTCCGGCGGGCTTTTTCTGTTTTCTTATTTCAGGGGCTTTCCCTTACAGTCCGCTGCCTTCCACCTGTTCCTTCTTTTTCAACAGTACGGCCGGGTCTTTTCTCACCTGGTCCAGCCTGAATTCGGCCAGGGTGTAGAGCTGGCTTTCGCCCTGATGAGCGCCGTAGAACAGGTTCTGGCCCTCGGGGACCCTGGCGCCCGCCAGCACGGTCTGTTCACTGCCATCGGCCAGGCGGACGGCGATGGTGAGCGAGGGGGAATCGAAACCGGCGGCGGCCACGGTACTGTCCACGAAGCCGCTGGCGGTAAAGCTGGACAGGATGTTGACCAGTTGCAGCACCCTGGTGGAATCCACCGCCATACTGTCAGGCGGCGCGGGTTCAGCCAGGGTCCAGGCGCCCTGCGGATTTTTCTCCACCACATACCGCTTTTCGGGCCAGACCGCGGACACCCGCACGGCATCCTGCGGGCGGAAGCGGAAGAGGTTGTGGTCGCGCCATTGTTCGGCGGAAGTGCCCATCAGGCCGCCGAAAAAGCTCTGCACCTTGAACACCCGGTCATCGCTGGCCCTGCGGATGAAGGTATAGAACTGCCGCTCGTTGATCCGGCCCTGCTGGATGGCGGTCTGCTGGTTTTCGAAACCGCCCATTTTGCCCAGGATGAGGTCTTCGAGCACGGATTCGGCCGGACCGTAGACAGTCACCCGGGTGCCGCTGGGCAGGTCCACCTGGTAGTCGGTCTGCTTTTCCTTATTGTGGCTGACTATGTCGGTGGTGGTGATTTCGTTCAGGGTGCCGACCGCGCTGGCTATCGCCTGCTGGTCCGCCGGCTTGAAGCCGGCCGGGGTCCGTACCTCCCAGGTGGCGCCGGCCTGACGGATTTGCACGGTATCGGCGCCGCGGGCGATCTCGATCCGGCTGATCGCGGCCGGGTCGAGATGCACGGTAAGGGCTTTTTCCATGTCCGGGCGAGTCGGATCCTTGCGGGTATAGTTGACCGCGATCCAGACCGCCAGCAGGGCGGCGAGAATTACGAGCGGCTTGAGGAGCTTCTTTAGCATGGTCTTTGAATCGGGTTACGGGTTAAAGTTCTCCAGCCCCGACCTGCCGGCCGGGGCGGAAAGCCGAAAAGTCACACCATGCGCGAACGCATGGCCTTGTCGCGGCGCTTGAGGTAAAAGCGCATGGCGCCGAAAAGAATCACGAACACCGGCAGGCCCACGATGTTGACGATCCGCATGAAATTCTTCATTTCGGGGCTCAGGTCCTTGAGCGGCCGGTCGGTGGTGGGCCGGGTGCGGATCGAGATCAGCCGGTCGCCGATGGTCAGGAAGTCGATGGCGTTGAGCACGAACTCGAGGTTGCCGGGGTAAAGGAACTGGTTCTGGACGAAACTCGAGCTGCCCACCAGGATCAGTTCGGTGGGAACCAGGCTCGCCTTAAGCAGGGTATCCTGCGCGGTAGCCAGGTCGGGCCGCGCCTGGTAGGAGCTCTGGAAACTGCCAGTGGCCAGAATCGCCAGGGGCAGCTTCTGCTTGAGGGGCGAGGGTTGCCAGGTGGGCGGACCGAAAGTCTCGCCCTGGTCGGTGGTTTGGGCCAGCACGTGGTAAGCCACCAGGCTGTCGCGGGCGGAAACGGCCTCCAGGGAGCTGGTCCAGGGCAGAGTCATTTCGTTGAGACGGCCCACCAGGGGGTGTTGGCCGAACTGGTCGGGCCCAACGCGCGGGAAGAACGGATTGGGCTGGTTGAAGCTGAAAATTCCCTGGGCCACCCGTTCCGGTGAATGGCTCTTGAGGTCACGCACCACGTTGTTGTTCAGACGCAGGCCGTAGGTCATGAGCATTCCGCTCAGGCCGTGGTTCACCAGCACCGGCTGACGGTCGGGGCCCAGCACCAGGTTGTCCACCAGGAACAGGACCTTGCCGCCGCGCATGATATACTGGTCGATGGCGAACTTGACGGATTCGGGCACGGTATCGGTCGGGCCGGCGACGATCAGCGCCTGGATGTGGTCCGGCACTTTTTTTGAATTTTCGAAGTTCACTTCTTCGAGGTCGTGGATCTTGCGGACTTCCTGGGCGAACATGCCGTAGTCGTTCATCAGGTTGTGCCGGGTCCAGGAGGACAGGAAGCCGACCCTGGCCGGGTCGTGGGTCACCCTGTAGACCCGGCTGGTCAGCTCGTATTCGAGGTCCTCGGTGTTCTGCACCACCGGCACCGACTCGGTATGTTCCCCGTAGCTGACCGTGATCGCCAGGTAGCCGTTGATCTGCTGACGCTCGTCCCGCTCGATGATCGTCATGGTCACCGGCATGACTCCCAGGCCGGCCAGCTGCTGCTTGAGGTCTTCGTTGTCGCCCGGGTCGAGCCGTTCGTAATGGATGTTGCCGCCGGAGTAAATTTCGTATTCAGCCAGCAGGTCGTCGATCTCCTTGGGGAGCCGCTTGATCTGGACCGGGAGCTTTCCGGAGATGTAGGCCTTGACCGACACCACATCGTCCAGCTCACGCAGCAACTGCCTGGTCACCGGGCTCACCGTGTACAGCTTGTCGCTGGTGAGGTCGAGCCGCTTAAAGAAATGAGTCCCCAGCACGTTGACCACCAGCACGATCGCCAGGATGATGGCGACGTAGACGGCGTTGGAAATTTTTTCTGTTGCTTTGTTACGTTTCATCGTCTGCTACCCTTGACACTGGCAGGGCCCGGGATCAGACCCAGCTCCTGTTCTCGACTGTGTTCACGTTCAGGTAAAGGAAGACACCGATCATGGAGGCGTAGTAGATCACGTCCCGCGAGTCGATCAAGCCGCGGCCCATGCTTTCGAAGTGGGTCCCCAGGCCCAGGTAATCGAATACCGGGACGAGCAGGTCCGGCACCATGATGATGAAGAACCATTCGCCGACGATCAGAAAGGCGGTGCAGATCGCAATGGCAACGATGAAAGCCACGATCTGGTTCTCGCTCATTGCGCTGGCGAACAGGCCGATCGCCAGGTAGCTGGCCCCCATCAGCACGCAGCCCAGGTAGCCGCAGATGATAGTCCCCCAGTCCGGTTTGCCCAGAAAGCCCAGAAGCAGGGGGATGTTGAAGGTGAGGATAAACATCAACAGCAGGAAGGCCAGGCTGGCCAGGAACTTGCCCAGCACCAATTCTTTTTCGCGCACAGGCAGGGTGAGGAGCACTTCCAGGGTGCCCATCTTGCGTTCCTCGGCCCAGAGCCGCATGGTGATCGAGGGCACGATGAAGAGCAGGACGAAGGGCATGAAGTCGAAGAACGGCCGCATGTCGGCCTGCCCCATCACGAAGAACGTCCAGAGGTAGAGGAAGTTGACCAGGAGCAGGAAGGCCGTGATGAAGATGTAGGCGATGGGTGAATCGAAGTAGCCCCTGAATTCTTTCCCGGCCACTGTCATTACGTTTTTCATCTTGGCTCGGCGCTTTATGGTTGAGGGTTGAGTTGCGTTCAGGCGTTGGTCAGCCTGGCGAAGACTTCCTCCAGGCTCATCTTTTCGAGTCTCAGCTCGCTGAGGCTCCAGTTCTTTTCCACCACCAGCCGGAACAGCTTTTCGCCGACCTGCTGGTCCTGGCTTTTGATTTCTAAGGTGAGCCATTTGGCGCCATCGGCCGGCTCTTCTTTCACCTTACGGAAGTCGGTGACGAAAGGCGCCGCGCGCAACCCCTCGAAAACTTCGTCTTCCGGGCCTTTCAGCGTGGCGGTCACGAGCTCCCCGCCCTGGGCCCCGGCCACCAGTTCATCGGTGGTGCCACTGGCCACCAGGCGGGCATCGTTGATAATCAGCACCCGGTTGCAGGTGGCGCTCACTTCCGGCAGGATGTGGGTCGAAAGGATGATCGTCTTCTCGCGGCCGATTTTCTTGATGAGCTGGCGGATCTCGACGATCTGATTGGGGTCGAGTCCGCTGGTGGGCTCGTCCAGGATCAGGATTTCCGGGTCGTGGATCATGGTCTGGGCCAGTCCCACCCGCTGGCGGTAGCCCTTCGACAGCTCGCCGATGTCCTTGTGCAGGACATCTTCCAGCCCCGTCACCTCGATCATCTGCCGGATCCGCTGGCTGCGGTCGGCGGGAGTGATCTGGCGCAGCTCGGCGATGTAGCGCAGGTAGTCCACGACGTTCATTTCGGGATAGAGCGGGCAGTTCTCCGGCAGGTAGCCGATGTGCCGGCGCACCTCCAGGGAGTCATCGTAGATGCTGTTGCCGGCCACCGAAACTTCCCCGGAGGTGGGAGTGAGGAAGCAGGTGATCATGCGCATAGTGGTGGTCTTGCCCGCGCCGTTCGGCCCGAGGAGGCCGACCACCTCGCCCCTCTGCACCTCGAAGCTCACCTTGTCCACGGCGAGCGTGGGGCCGTAGTATTTGGTCAGATTCTCAACCTTGATCATAGCCTGTCAGGTGTTGTTAGGTGAATGATTCCCCGCCCGGGGGATGATGCCCGGGACAGGGCGGATTGTTCAAG
>JAZDIG010000088.1:0-21448 GCA_043805105.1 Candidatus Glassiibacteriota bacterium
TTGGCCGCCAGGACGATCTTGCGGGCTTCGAGAATGGTGCCGATACCCATGGTCACGCAGTATTTCGGCACCTGGTCTAATTGCGCGAAGAAGCGGGCATTGTCCCGGCGGGTCTGTTCGGTCAGGGTTTTGATCCGGGTACGGCTGCCCAGGGAGCTGCCCGGCTCGTTGAAGGCGATGTGGCCATTGGTGCCGATCCCCAATATCTGCAGGTCGACCCCGCCGTGGTCGTCGATCTCCATCTCGTACTCATCGCAGGCGTCCTTGAGGTCCTTGGCGTTGCCGTCCGGGATGTGCACGTTGGCCGGCACGATGTTGATGTGCTTGAAGAGGTTTTCCCACATGAAGTAGTGGTAGCTCTGGTCGTTGTCTTCCGGCAGGCCGACGTATTCGTCGAGATTGAAAGTGACTATCTGCGAGAAATCCAGGTTTCCCTGCCGGTGCATCCTGATCAGTTCCCGGTAACAGCCCAGGGGGGTGCTGCCGGTGGCGAGACCCAGGACTGCGCGCGGCTTATGATGGACTAGTTCGGCAACCTGTTCCGCGGCCAGCCTGCTGACTTGTTCATAGGTCTCCTTGATCACTACTTCCATCAGGCCCTCCCCACTTATGGTAGCGCTTGCTCGGATTATTCGACAGCAGCTGGAAATTCCCAATATAATCAGAGGACGGATAATGGGGAAGGAAAACGTCCGCGCACCGGTCAGTGGGACAGCTTGCGGTAGAGGGTGGAGGGGTCGATACCGAGGATCTTGGCGGCTTCTTTCTTGCTGCCGCCCACTTTTTCCATCACCCAGGTGATGTAGGCGGTTTCCACAGTTTCGAGGGTGGGGGTGGCCTTGGGCCGGTCGCTGACGAACGGCTCGACGACCGGGTTGCGGATCTTGGCCGGCAGCTCCTTCTCGTCGATCTTGTTTTCCGAGCCGATCACGCTCAGGTGCTCGATCACGTTCTCCAACTCCCGCACGTTGCCGGGCCAGGCATAGGCCTCCAGCTTCTCCAGCGCCCCAGGGGTGAATTTCCGGCGGTGGTCGGCTTCGAGGCCGTGGCAGCCGAGGAAATGGTCGATCAGCAGCGGGATGTCCTCCCTGCGCTCGCGCAAGGGGGGGACCACGATCGGAATCACGTTCAGCCGGTAAAAGAGGTCGCGCCTGAAACGGCCCGCCTCGGTTTCTTCTTCCAGGTTGCGGTTAGAGGCGGCGATGACCCGCACGTCCACGCCGACCGGCTCGGTGGACCCCACGGGAGTGATTTCATGCTCCTGCAGCACCCGGAGCAGCCTGACCTGGAAGGAGGGCGAGGTGTCCCCGATCTCGTCCAGGAAGATGGTTCCGCCCGAGGCCACCTTGAAAAGGCCTTCCTTGTTGGAAATCGCCCCGGTGAACGAGCCCTTGACGTGGCCGAACATTTCGCTTTCGAGCAGGGTTTCGGTCAGGGCCCCGCAGTTGACCGGGACGAACGGCCGGTCACAGCGGGCGCTGGAGCGGTAGATGCGGCGGGCAACCAGCTCCTTGCCCGTGCCGCTTTCGCCCTGAATGAGGATGGTGCTGTCGGTGCGGGCGGCCTTTTCAGCCAGCTCGAGCGCCTTGAGGAACTGCTCCGACCTGCCGATTAGCTCGTCGGGCTGACCGGCAGAGCTTATTTCGCGCCGCCTGGCGGAGTTCTTTCGGCCGGCGCGGCCGACTTCGAGCGCCTCGCGGCAGATTTCCATCAGTTTCCGGTTCTGGAAGGGCTTTTCGAGAAAGTAGTAGGCCCCCTCGTTGCAGGCGGTGATCGCGCTGCGCTTGTCCGCCTGGGCGGTGATCAGCACCACGGGCAGGTAAGGGTCGATTTTCCTGACCGTACGCAGCACTTCGATCCCGTCCATGTCCGGCATCCGGATGTCGGTGATCACCAGGTCCGGCAGGTTATCCGGCTCCAGCAGCGAGATTCCCTCCCTGCCTCCTCCAGCGGTCAGCACCGTAAAGCCCTCGGAGGAAAAGAGCATCTCCATCGTAGTCAGCAGGGATTGTTCGTCGTCTATGATCAGGATTCTGCTCATCAGCTTGCGGCTCCGGTCTTCTGCTTATCCTTGCCGGTGGTTTCCCGTGGCGGAGAATCGCTGCCGCTACGCTCCTCTTGCGGCCGGCCGTCGGCAGCCCCGGGCAGGGAAAGGATGAATACCGCCCCTTCGCCGCCGAACGGATCATCGGCGTAAATCATGCCGCCCATGGAGGAGACGAGCCGGTGGACCACGGCCAGGCCCAGGCCGAATCCACCTTTGCGCGTCGAAAAGAACGGCTCGAAAATTTTCTCCCGTATCTGCCGGTCGATTCCCGGCCCGTCATCGGCGACCTGCAGCCAGTAGAAGGCCTGGCGGTCTTCATCGTCGTGCCTGTTTCCACGCCTGTCGGCGCTGCCCACGCTGATCCGGGAAACCCGCCGGCCGTCCAGCCCATCGACCTGCGCGGCGTTAATCATCAGGTTGAAGAAGACCTGGCTCAGCGATCCGCGAGGGGCCAGAACCTTTTTCCGGGCGGTATCGGGGTCGATCTTCACCTCGATTTCCTCCCGCCATTCCGGGTGGTATCGCACCGCTTCCGTGACCTCTTCCAGCAGCGCGCCCAGCTCGATACTCTGCGCCGGGTCGGCATTGTCCGAGGAGAACAGGAGGAACTGGCGCAACAGTTCGGCAAGCCGGTCGCTTTCCTTGAGCACGCAGCCCATGAGCTTTTGCGCGCCGGCATCGCGGCCGGCGGCCACCTTGTCCCCCAGCTGTTCGACCGCGCTGCGGATCGAGGCCAGGGGGTTTTTTATCTCGTGGGCCAGCGAAGCGCTCAATTCGGCCACCGCGGCCAGTTTCGAGCTTCTCAGCTCCAGCTCCCTGGCCCTGGCCTCCAGAGTCACGTCCTCGAAGATCACGTTCACCCCCCGCAGGCTGCCGTCATGGCCGAGCATCACTGAGGAGCTGACCGCCAGAGGCAGAATTTCTCCCTTGCGCGACATTTTCACAGTCCGGTGATTGACCACCACTTGGGAGCTGACCGCCATCTCGATTATCCGGGCTATGTCCGGACAGCAATCGCGGAACAGCGAGTCCGCTTTCCGTTCGAGGACGTGGCGGGATTTCATGCCGAGGATTTTTTCCGCCGCGGCATTGATCAGAACCACTTCGCCGCCGGGATTACAGATCACCAGGCCGCTGGTGATGGTCTGCAGGATTTCGTTGGTGTCCAGCCGGTGCTGGCGCAACAGCCGCTGCGCGTCTTCCAGCTGGGAACCGGTGGCGCGCAGCTTGAGGCTGAGGTAGCTGGTGATCGAGGCGATACAGTAGAAGAGGAATACCTGGAGCAGCACGTTGACCCAGATCCAGCGGTCAGTCAGATAGACGATGTTGAACTGGAAGATGTCGGTGACAGTGAATCCCAGCCTCATCACCCTCAGACCCACCGGCAGGTAACAGATCGAGGCGATGGTGGCGGAAAAGAAGGCTCCCGGCCGAAAGCTGAGGATGCTGGCCACCGCGATACTCAGCACGTAGAGCGGGATGAAGTTGACGTTGATCGGCAGGGTGATCAGGTTGACCAGGCTGATCAGGCTGATGTCGAAAAAGTACTGGAAGAAGTAATGGAACTCCAACTGCCCGCTCCGCTTGACCGTCCGGTAAAAGAGGTAGGAAACCAGAACGGTTACCGCCGTGACTGAAACCGGCAGGACGGATTCGGCCGAAGTGAGTTCTCCCCGCAGGCTGAAATACCAGACCACCGCCATCGTGGTCGAAACCACGATCACCCGCAGGATCATCCACCATTTGATCAACAGCCGCGAGGTGAGCCCGGGCAGGTTCCAGCCGACCTTTCTCAGGTCCGGGAAACGGAGCATAATGCAAACCTCGGCACCTCCACCCTCCGAAATACCGGGCCGCGGGGCCGGCCGAGGGCGGATCAGTGCATTTTGGTAATCAGATCGAAAATCGGCAGGTACATCGAAACCACCATGCCGCCGACGATGATGCCGAGGAAGACGATCATAACCGGTTCGAGGGCGGCAGTGAGCGATTCGACGGCGGTGTCCACCTCTTCCTCGTAGAAATCGGCGATCTTGATCAGCATCGCGTCCAGCCCGCCGGTCTGCTCGCCCACGTTGATCATCTGGATCACCATCGGCGGGAAGACTTCGGCCTCCTTGAGCGGCTTGGTGATGGTTTCGCCCCCGGCAATCGAGGCCCGGCTGCCCATTATGGCATCGTGCACCACGCGGTTGCCGCTGGTGCGGGCGGTAACTTCCAGGCCTTGGAGAATGGAGACGCCGCTGGAAATCAGCGTGCCGAGCGTACGGGTGAAACGGGCCACCGCGCTCTTGCGGATCAGGTCTCCCAGCACCGGCACTTTGAGCAGGAAGGCATCGATGTTGTATTCGCCTTTGTCGGTCTTGCCGTAACGCTTGAGCGCGAATATCCCGCCCACGATCGCTGCGGCTATCAGCCACCAGTAGCCGATCAGAAAACCGCTCAGGTTCACCACGATCTTCGTGGGCAGGGGCAGCTCCATTTTCATATCCGCGAACATCTTGGCGAAAATCGGGATGACGAAAATGAGCAGGACGGTCACGCAGCCGATCGCGGCGGTGAAGACCACCGCCGGGTAAATCATGGCGCCCTTGATTTTGCGCACGATAGCGTCGTTCTTTTCCAGGTACTCGCTCAGCCGCAGCATGATCTGGTCGAGGATACCGCCGGCCTCGCCCGCATCCACCATCGAGACGAACAGGTTGGTGAACAGCTTGGGAAATTTCCTCAGGCTTTCCGCCAGCGTGTTGCCCCCCTCCACATCCACTCGCACCGAGTTGATGACGTCCTTGAACTTCGGGTTTTCGGTCTGCTGGCCGAGGATGGAGAGGCACTGGACGAGCGGCAGGCCGCTGTTGATCATGGTGGCGAACTGGCGAGTGAACAGCACGATGTCGCGGACCTTGATCCGGCCGCCCAAGCCGAGCTTGAGCTCCTTGGGCTTCTCGTCCACGCTCACCACGATCAGCCGCTTGCGGCGCAGGTAGCCGATCACTTCCTGGGGAGTAGCCGCGGTCAGCTCGCCGTCGTGCATTTCACCCTTGACCGTTCTGGCTTTCCAGTTGAAGACAGCCATGACACATCCTCCCGGTTCAGATACTCAGTTTGACGCCCGAGTCCAGTCCGGCCTGCCCCTCGCCGTCTTTGCCCTCAGCGAGGTTTTCCATCTTGATTTTCAGGCGCAGGTCATTGGCGCTGTCGGCGTTGATCAGGGCTTCCTCCAGACTGACCCGGCCCTGTTTGTAGAGGATGAGGAGGGCCTGGTCGAAGGTCTGCATTTTTTCCTGGGTACCTTTCTCCATGGATTCCTTGATCAGCCCGATCTCGCCCTTGAGAATCAGGTCCTTGATGCGGGGGGTGTCGAGCATGACTTCCACGGCCGCGACCCGGTGGCCTTCGGCCGTCTTGATCAGGCGCTGGCTGACGATGGACCGCAGGTTCAGCGATAGCTGCATGTAAATCTGCGGGTGGCGCTCCTCCGGGAAAAAATTCATCACGCGCTCGATCGCCTGGTTGGCGTTGTTGGCATGCAAGGTGCCCAGGCAGAGGTGGCCGGTTTCAGCGAACTCGATGGCGTGCTCCATGGTTTCGGTGTCCCGGATTTCGCCGACCAGGATTACGTCCGGGGCCTGGCGCAGGGTGTTCTTGAGGGCGGCCTTGAAGCTGTGGGTGTCCATCCCCACCTCGCGCTGCGTGACCACGCTTTTTTTGTGCGGGTGGACGAACTCCACCGGGTCCTCGATGGTGATGATGTGGCCCGGGGAGTTGGAGTTACGGTAGTCGATCATCGCCGCCAGGGAGGTGCTTTTGCCGCTGCCGGTGGCGCCCACCACCAGCACCAGCCCGCGCTTGGTCATGACAATGTCCTTGAGCACTTCGGGGAGCTTGAGCTGTTCGAGGGTGAGGATTTTGACCTTGATCTGGCGGATCACCATGCCCACCTGGCCGCGCTGCTTGAAAATGTTGACGCGGAAGCGGCCCAACTCGTCATAGGCCAGGGCCAGGTTCATTTCGAAGGTTTCGAGGAATTCCTTGCGCTGTTTCTCGTTCATGATGGCGGCGGCCATTTTGGCGGTTTCTTCCCCGCTGAGCTTCGCCTCGCCCCAGGGCAGGGTCACGCCCTCGATGCGGAACATCGGCGGGCAGCCCTCGGTGATGTAGATGTCCGAGGCGTCTTTTTCGCACATGTAACGGAGATTATCCATTAACTCCATGAGTACTTCTCCCGGCTGGGCGGTGGAAAACAATAAAGGGGCAGCCCGTCGAATGCCGGAGTTGCCCCCTGTGGTCGGCTGCTCAGAGTCCCCGGGTGAACAGCTCCGGATCGCTGGCGAAAAGCTCCGCGTCCTCCTTTTTCACTAACCCCTTCATCACCAGGTCCTTGAGGTGCTGGTCAAGGGTCTGCATGCCCCACTTCTGTCCGGTCTGGAGGGCCGAGGGGAGCTGGGCGACCTTGCCTTCGCGGATCAGGTTGCGTACCGCCGGCGTACCGATCATGATTTCCAGGGCGGCCACCCGGCCCTTGCCCTCTTTCTTCTTCAACAGCACCTGGCTCACCACCGCCCGGCAGCTTTCAGCGAACATGGCCCGGATCTGCCCCTGCTCCTCGGCCGGGAACACGTCCACGATCCGGTCGATGGTCTTGGGGGCGCTGGAGGTGTGCAGGGTGCCGAACACCAGGTGTCCGGTTTCGGCCGCGGTCAGGGCCAGCGAGATCGTCTCCAGGTCGCGCATTTCACCCACCAGGATCACATCCGGGTCCTCACGCAGGGCGCCGCGCAGGGCATTGGCGAACGAATGCGTGTGCGGTCCCACCTCGCGCTGGCTCACCAGGCAGTTCTTGCTCTTGTGCACGAACTCGATCGGGTCCTCGATGGTGAGGATGTGCCCGTGCCGCTCCACGTTGATCAGGTCGATGATCGCCGCCAGGGTGGTGCTCTTGCCGCTGCCCGTGGGCCCGGTTACCAGCACGATTCCCTTTTCCAGCTTGGCGAAGTTACGCATCTGCGGCGGCAGGCCGAGCTTGTCGAAGGAGATCACCTCCGAGGGAATGGTGCGGAAGACGGCTCCCTCGCCGCGGTGCTGGACGAAGACGTTGACCCGGAAACGGGCCACGTCGCCCAGCTCCATGGAAAAGTCGATGTCGTGAGTCTCTTCGAAAATCTTGCGCTGCCGGTCGTTGAGGATATCGTAGATCATCGCGTGGACTTCTTTCTTGTCCAGCGCGGGCACCTTGACCGGCATCATATCCCCGTGCACCCTGATCCGCGGAGGTTCCCCGGCGCTCAGATGCAGATCGGAAGCTCCCTGTTTGTGGGAGAAAAGCAGAAGTTCGGCAATGTCCATTAAGCGCTCCGCCGGTGTGGAATTAATGCGTTCTGGCCGCTTCCGAGGCCCTTAAGGCCAAGATGGCCGCGCAGGATTCGCACGGCCAGCATCTCGCTGCCAGCAGGCCTCGCAGAAGGTTCAGCGGATACTCTCCGGGCGGCTGGCAAAATCAATTTGATTGTATTACGGGACGTATGCTTTGTCAAGAGAACAGACTGCGGGGAAATCCCCCGGCACGAACCTCGAATCCGGCGCCCCGGCCTCCGGCCGGTTCCTGCCGACCGGGAGAAAAATTGGACAATCCGGTCAAAACTGTTTGATTTGAAACCACAACTGTTTATATTAATCAAGTTATGGATGAATTCGGCAAATACTTATCCAACCGCTGCAGCATGCACCCGGACAGACCGGCGGAAGCCGCCTGCGCCGGCTGCGGCGAGTATTTCTGTTCGACCTGCCTGGACCCCACCGGCAACTGCCCGGCCTGCAGCAACGCGGCGGAACGTTTTCTCGAGGGTTTCAGGACCGCGCTGTCACGCTGGGAGGCCACGCTCAAAGACCCCTCCCTGGGAATCGTCCAGGAGGCGAAGAAAAAGAAGCGCTGGAGCCTGCCGCGAGCTCTCATGCTGGTGCTGATACTGCTGGCGGCGGGCTATACGGTCTTTTTCTGGTCGCACTACCACGTCATGCTGGGGGAGATGTTCATCGAACAGGGGAATCTGCCCAAGGCCGAGTTCCATCTGGAGAAGGCGCTGGCCGCCAACCCGGACGACTCGGACCTCCACTACGAGCTGGGCAACGTCTATTACCAGCAGGGCAAGCTCGACCAGTCGATCGAGGTTTTTAACCGTTGTATCCAGCTGGACAGCACTAATGCGCCGGCCATGAACAACCTGGCCTGGGTTTACGCCCAGCTTTCCATCCGGCTGGAGGAAGCGCTGACGCTGAGCCGGAAATCCCTGGAACTGGAGCCCGACAACCCGAACTATCTGGACACGGCCGCCGAAATCTATTACCAGAAGAAGGAATATTTCCGGGCGCTGACTTTCATGCGCCGGGCGGTGGAGCAGCAGCCGCCTAACCTCGAATACTACCAGAACCGTCTGGAAAAAATCAAAAAACTGGCATACAGTCAGAGCCGGCACATCGAGGTCTGACGCGACCCCGGGCCGGCCGGAAAAATCCGGAGGAGTGACTGATGAAAGAGAAGGTGGAGAAAGTAATCGAGACGATCCGCGGGTACCTTCAGGCCGATGGCGGAGACATCGAGCTGGTGAACATCACCGAGGACAACGTGGTCCAGGTGCACCTCAAGGGCGCCTGCAGCGGATGCCCCGGTGCGGCCATGACCCTCAAAATGGGCGTCGAGAGAGTACTCAAGCAGGCGGTGCCGGAAATCCGGGCGGTCGAGCAGGTCTGAACGGCAAAATCCGGGACGGCGCACGGTCCGAGGTTTTTCACAACTTTCACTATCACCTGCCGGGCGGAGTAAGGCACGCGATGACAGTCAAATTCCACGAAGAAATGAATATGGCGGAAGTCGCCAGGTCCAGTCCCAGGGCGCGCAAGGTTATCGAAAAATATTTCGGCAAGGACTGTTTCTCCTGCCCGGGATTTCCAGTCGAGCCGCTGTTCATGGGTGCGCGCATGCACGCGGTGGACCTGGACCAGCTCCTCAGGGAGCTGAACGAGACTTCCTGAACCGACATTGGAGCAGGCTCCGGCTGGAGCGGACTGGACGGATGGAGCACACCGGCGACAACCACGGCCCGACACAGGCCGCCTCCGGGGAGGATACGGCTCAGCCGAAAAAAGACCGCCGGCTGGGCGACGAATGGGCGGACTGGGACGGCACGCGGGGTGAGGGCGAAGGAGTTCTGGACGAAGACCGGCGGGTCTTCATCGGCTTCGCCTGCCTCAGCCTGCTGGGCCTGATCACGATCGGCGCCCTGTTTTTCTACATGATCTACCCCAGGCTCGAAGGCTGGCACCACTACCTGGCTCGGGGCGTCCTGGGATTGCTGGCCGCCGCCTGCGGCCTGGTACTGTTCTGGTTTATCACCATCTCCCTTCCCCTGGTCACCGGGATACGCCTGCCCTGGCGGATGGAGCCGGTCCAGAAGACCCTCAACCTGATCGTCCCGCTCACGATCAAACTGGGCGTCAAGTTCGGGATCAGCCGCGACCGGATGAGCAATTCTTTTATCAAGGTCAGCAACGCTCTGGTGCGCAGCGCCCGTCTGAACAAGGACAGCGGTCCGCTGATGATCCTGCTGCCGAGGTGCCTGACCGCCGAGACGCGCAGGAAGGTCCAGGCCCTGGCCGAACGTTACGGTTCGCTGGTCTACACCGTGCCCGGCGGGGAACTCGCCCGCAAGCTGATCCGCGACCACCGGCCCAGCCGGATAATCGCCGTGGCCTGCGAGCGGGATCTGGTGAGTGGAATCCAGGACGTGGCGCCCGTGATCCCCACCTACGCCGTGCCGAACTGTCGTCCCGAGGGCCCCTGCAAGAACACGCTCGTCGACCTCGGCCGCATCGAGGAAGCCCTGATCCTCTTCTCCCCCTCCACGCGGGGCTGAACCGGGAGCCCGGCAGGCCCGTGCTGAGCCTCGCCCGTTCACTTTCTGCCATAAACCTGGAACCGACCGATTGAACTCGATCAGGATAAAAGGCGCGCGTCAGCATAACCTGAAGAACATCGACCTGGAGCTGCCCCGCCGCAGCCTGGTGGTGGTGAGCGGAGTGTCAGGCAGCGGCAAGAGCTCCCTGGTTTTCGACACCCTCTACCAGGAAAGCCGGCGCCGCTTCCTGGAGACTCTGCCCACCTACGTGCTCCAGCTCATGGAACGCATCCCCCGGCCGGAGGTGGACGAAATCCAGGGACTCAGCCCGGCGGTGGCGGTCGAACAGCATAATCCGGTCACTTCCGCGCGCAGCACGGTGGGCACCCTTACCGAAATCTACGACTACCTGCGGCTGCTTTTCGCGCGCGCCGGCACTACAATCTGCCCGGCGTGCAAAAAGGAAGTCAGGCCGGATACAACGGAGAGCGTGGTCGGCGATCTGGTAGAGGGTTTCGCGGACCGGCAGGCGACGGTCAGTTTCGGGCTGCCTCATTCGCGGACCATCACCCCGCAGGCCCTGCGGGAAAACCTGCTGGCGCTGGGTTTCATCCGGGTCCTGGGTCCTGACGACGGGATCGTGCGCCTGGACGACGAGGCTGCAGTAGCCTGCCTCGATCCGGCCTCCGGAATCCGGGTGGTGGTGGACCGGCTGAAGACGGGCCGGGAGGGGCGGAGCCGGCTGGCCGAAAGCGTGGCCACGGCCTTTCACTACGGGGAAGGAGCGCTGGAGGTCACTCTCGACACGGGCGAATCCCTCGCCTACTCCCAGCGCTACCACTGCGCCCCCTGCGATCGCTGCTTTCCCGAACCCGCTCCCAATTTCTTCTCTTTCAACAATCCGTATGGGGCTTGTCCGGTCTGCCGCGGTTTCGGCGACCTGCTCGACTACGACCTGGCCCTGGTGGTGCCGGACGAGCGCCGGTCTGTGGCCCAAGGCGCGCTCGACCCCTGGACCAAGCCGCGCTACGAGGGCAGGCGGGAAAGCCTGCGGGAATTCTGCCGGGGGCGGGGAATAGACACCGTCGAAGCCTGGCACAGCCTGCCGGAAGAACAGAAAAGGCTTCTGCTTTACGGCGACGGCTGGTTCGAGGGGGTGTTTCCATTCCTGCGGCGGCTGGAGTCAAAAAAGTACAAGCAGTATATCCGTTTTTTCCTGCGCGGCTATCAGAGCGAGCGGACCTGCCCGGGATGCGGCGGCAGCCGGCTGCGTCCCGAAACAGGCAACGTGCGGATCGGGGGCCGGACCATCCACGAGCTGGCCGGGGCGAGCGTCCAGTGGCTGGCCGGCTTCTTATCGACGCTGGCCGCCGAGGGCCGGGCGGTCCGGACCGCAGTCGCCGGGGAGATAATCGAGGGGATCGCCTCCCGGCTGGATTTCATGCTGCAGGTCGGACTGGGCTACCTCACGCTCAGCCGCCTCACCCGCACCCTTTCCGGCGGCGAATACCAGCGGATCATGCTCACCAGACTGCTGGGCAGCGGCCTTACCGACACGCTCTTCGTGCTGGATGAACCCACGGTGGGCCTGCATCAGCGGGATACGGCCCGTCTGGTCCGGGTGCTGGAGGGGCTGGTGCGCTCGGGCAACAGCCTGGTGGTGGTGGAGCACGACGCCGAGGTGATCCGGGCGGCGGACCATGTGGTGGAGCTGGGCCCGGGAAGCGGAGAAAACGGCGGTCAGGTGCTGTTCAGCGGCCCGGCCGAACGCTTCCTCAGCCAGGATACCGCCACCGCCCGCTCGCTCAGAGACGACCGGGACGGCGGCCCGGCCGGCCGCAAGCGGCGCTCTCCGCGCCGGTTCCTCCAGGTCTCCGGGGCCCGCCTGCACAATCTGAAAGGCGAGACGGTCCGATTCGGGCTGGGGGCGTTCAACTGCCTGACTGGAGTGTCGGGCAGCGGCAAAAGCTCGCTGGCGGCCGGAGTACTCGAACCCGCACTGAAGGCCTTTTTCAAGTCCGGGGCCGGGTCGCCCGCTGAACTGGATGGAGTCGAGATCCAGGGCGCGGAGCTGCTGGAGGCGGTCGTGATGGTCGACCAGTCGCCGATCGGCCGGACGCCGCGCTCCAACCCGGTGACCTACATCAAGGCCTTCGACCACATCCGCAAGCTCTTTGCCGCCAGCGGCGGGGCCAAAAGGCTGGGCCTGGCGGCCGGGGACTTTTCGTTCAACACCGCTGGCGGCCGTTGCGAAAGGTGCAAGGGCGCCGGCTTCGAGCTGGTGGACATGCAGTTCATGGCCGATGTCCTGGTGCCCTGCGAAGAATGCGGGGGTAAGCGCTTCGCCAGGCGCACCCTGACCGTCGCCTGCCGCGGGATGACTATCGACCGGGTGCTTGAAATGACAGTCAACGAGGCGATCGCGTTCTTCGCCGACCAGGCGGCCCTGGGCAAGCAGCTTTGGGTGCTGCAGTCGGTGGGGCTGGGCTACCTGAGGCTGGGCCAGAGCGCCACGACACTCTCCGGCGGCGAAAGCCAGCGGCTTAAGATAGCCCGTCAGCTGATCGGAGGCGGCGCCGCACGCAGCCGCAAGGGCCGGCTGTTCATCTTGGATGAACCCACCACCGGCCTGCATGCGGTCGAGGTGGCCAGGCTCCTCCGGGTCCTGGACAAGCTGGTGGAATCCGGCCATACCGTGCTGGTGGTGGAACACCACCCGGCGGTGATCTGCCACGCCGACTGGATCGTCGACCTGGGACCGGAAGGGGGAGACGACGGCGGACGGATAGTGGTGCAGGGACCGCCGGAGGAAGTAGCCCGCTGCCGCCGGAGCCACACGGGCCGCCTGCTGGCCGGCCGGTTGAAAGTCTGAGGAGCCGCCGCCGAGGACATCACCTGTCATTTTCAGGGCGTGGCCGGCCGATAATAATCGGTTCTCTCGCCTGTTGCCCTTCAAAAAGCAGCTCCTTTTTCGATATTCGCACCAGATTTTGACAAATATTGCTTACTCGAGTCCAAAATTCTTGACATTGAAACTCTTAGAATTAATTATCACCCGGAATGAATATATACGCCCGGAGGTCGTCTGATATTGAAAGAAAGAGCGAGCGATTGCGCCTCCACTCAAAGCGAGTCAAGGAGCCGATGATGAAATCCGCCAACCTGTTGATACCGTTAATGATTATATCTTTGGCCGTTCCGCTGTGGGCCCAGAACGAGGACGTACCAAATGATTACGACGGCCTCCTGGTGCGCAACGACATCACCGCGACGATGCGCGGCGGCGACATCGAAATCACGGTGACGGCGATGGACGAGAGCATCATTTGCTACGCCACCAAGGAGATACGTGATCACCTGCGCCAGCTCAAGGATCAGTACCTCGCCGATAATTTCAATTACCAGCCGGGAGCCAAAAAAAACCCGATTCCATTTCTGGTGAATTTCCGCGCCCTGGGCCAGGAGGTGCGCTACGAACCGCATGAAATGGTGATCTACAATTTCGGGCAGGAATTCAAGCCGATTGATATCGTACCGATCTCTCCCAATTTCAACGACCGGGTGGCATTCATCCGCAAGCCTCCGGTTTCAGCGATTTACCTGTTCGATAAGTCGGTCGACCTCAAGTCTCGGGAACTCTCCTTCGTTTATTTCAACTCCCTGACGTTCAGCAACTGGATCAAGGTGATCGAAAAGGTCAACGAAGCCAAGACTCAGTACGAAGTTTACCGGGCCAGGAACGCCGGAAAGGACTGAGCCGGGCGACGTAGTGAATGAATTGTCAGGCAACTTTTCCGCCCATCCGGAACCGCTGCTGAGAATGGATAAAGTGACCGTCAGGGCCGAATGGGACCTGCTGCTGGTTGCGGTTGAAAACACTGCATCTTTCGCCGCCGCCGTTGCCTGTTCTATATCGACAGCCGGTACGATTGCCTTTTACGGCGGACTCGGCAGCGGCAAAACCACCTTCATCCAGGCCCTGGGCGCCGGTCTCGGCTGCCAAGGCCTGGTCACCAGCCCCACCTATTCGATCATCAACCGCTACGAAGGCGGACGGTTCCCCCTGGTCCACGTCGACTGCTACCGCGTGAAAGACGAAGAAGAGCTGTTCGGGATTGGCCTGGAGGAGGTGTTGGCCGAACCGGCGGTAGTGTGCGTGGAATGGTCGGAAAAGGCGGAGAACCTGCTCCCGGCCGAAAGGCTGGAGGTCCGGCTGGCCAGCCGCGGCAGACAGGGTCGGCAGGCGCAGGTCAGGATTTACGGCGCTCTCTGGCCGCAACTGGAGAGCGAGGTTAACCTGTGGCAGGAAAGGAACGTTTAATCCGGTGATCAAGGGTCCGCTGCTCTGTATCGACACTTCCATCCCCCTCGGCTCGGTGGCGATAGTCGACCGGACCGGCCAGTTAGCCGGGCTTACGCGACCGGACCCGGCCGGTCAGGCGGAAAAGCTTTTTCCGACCATCCGCGACCTGCTCGACCAAGCCGGTCTTTCCTTTGCCGCTCTCGGGGGTGTGGCGGTGGCGAGCGGGCCCGGTTCGTTTACCGGGCTCAGGATAGCGGCCAGCACGGCCAAGACTCTGGCCTGGGCTGCGGGGAAACCTCTTTTCGCGGTCGGCTCCCTGCTGTCGCTGGCCTTCGGTGCCCGGCAGCTGGGCCTGCCTGTCTGCGCCGGTTTCGATGCCGGCCGGGAGGAACTGTACGCCGCCTGCTATCGCTGGCCGGAGGATTCGGCCGCGGAGGAGGAGCTGCTGGCGCCGTGCGCGGTGGCAGCCGATGAATTGGCGGGCCGGCTCGAACGGATTGCCGCCGGCGGCCGGATAGTCTGCCTGGGCCAGGGCTGCCGCAAGTACGCCGGGCAATTCGAAAGAGCGCTCGGCCGGCTGCTCGAACCGGCCGCCCCGGACCTGGACAGTCCGGACGCCCAGCGCCTCGGCCGGCTCGTGTTCGATTCCCCGCGGCGTTTCAGGGTAGGAGACGTGACCGCTTTCGAGCCGGATTACATCCGGGTGGGACAGGCCGCCCTGCGACTGAAAAAATGAGCGAGAACGGCGTAAAACCCCTCAGCAAGCTCGACGTAAAACTCGTCCCGCTCGAAGCCGCCCACCTCGAAGAGGTGATGGCTATCGAGCGGGAGGTTTTTAGTGTCCCCTGGCGGATCGAGGACTTCGAAAAGCTTCTGGTCAACCGGGACGCGATCTGTTATGCCGCGGTGCACGAGGGCCGGGTGATCGGCTACAGCTGCTGCTGGATGGTGATCGAAACCGCCGAGCTGGGCAACCTTGCCGTGACGGGCCGGTACCAGGGCCGCTCCGTGGGCCGGACCATGCTGGACGCCACCCTGGCCGTCTGCCGCAAGCGGGGGGTCGAGGCGCTCTTCCTGGAAGTGCGCTGCTCGAACGTCCGCGCCGTGGACCTCTACGAACGCTACGGTTTCACCCGGATCGGGCTTCGGCGCGGCTATTACTCGCAGCCGGTCGAAGATGCCCTGATCATGAAGCTCGACCTGAGGAAAGCCCGCTGACCGCCGCCTGCCTGCCTGCTCTATTGACTTGAGCTTCCCGCCGGACTTAAATTTGTCATCCGTCAAACCGTTCCCCTGTCCGTGCGCGCTGCCCGGCCGCCGAGGCCGGGTACCCCCGGGCAATCCAGGGAGGAGGAAATTTGTCCTGGTTCCGCAAAGAAAAGCGCGGGCCCAAAATCCAGCCGAAAAAAGTGATCCCCGACGACATCTGGATCAAGTGCGAGGGCTGCGGGGAGATCCTGTACAAGAAGGAGTTGGAGAAAAACCTGAGCGTGTGCCCGCGCTGTAGCTTCCACTACGGCATGACGCCCGACCAGTACATCGAGCTCCTGCTCGACCGGGGAAGCTTTATCGAGCACGACCGGCAGATCGCCAGTGTCGACCCGCTGAACTTCTTCGACCGGATGAAATACACCGAAAGGCTTAACAAAGCGGTCAAGACCAGCGGCCGCAACGAGGCCGTGATTACCGGCGAGGGCAGGATCGATAAGCTCGGCATCCAATTCGGCGCTATGGACTTTTCCTTCATCGGCGGCAGCATGGGCAGCGTGGTGGGTGAAAAGATCGCGCGCGCCAGCCGGCGGGCGCTGGACCACCACCAGCCCCTGATGATAGTCTCTCGCAGCGGTGGGGCGCGGATGATGGAGGGAATCTTTTCCCTGATGCAGATGGCCAAGACCAGCTCTTACCTGGGCCGGATGCACGAAGAGGGCCTGCCCTACATCTCGATCCTGGCCAACCCCACCACGGGCGGAGTGACCGCCAGCTTTTCCATGCTGGGGGACGTGAACATCGCCGAGCCGGGAGCGCTGATCGGTTTCGCCGGTCCGCGGGTGATCAAGCAGACGATCCGCCAGGAGCTGCCCGATGGCTTCCAGCGGGCCGAATTCCTCCTCGAACACGGCATGCTCGACATGGTGGTCCAGCGCAGCGAGCTGCGCGACAGCGTAGCCCGTCTGCTCCATCACATGCTCGATTGAACCGCCCTGCCGGACATAACGCGCAGGGCCGACTCTATCACGCGAGCGCGGTCCCCGGCACCAGCAGCGGGCCGCGCTTCATCGTAATATCCCTGGTTTCAGCCAGCCCCGGCAGTAAGCGCCTGCGGGCGGGACGGACTGTGTCATGCTGATCGGGCTTACCGCGAAAAACGCCGCCGGCAAGGACCAGGTGGCCGGTCACCTGGTCGAGCGCCACGGGTTCCGCTGTTTCAGCCTATCGGACATCCTGCGCCAGGAGCTGAGGAAGATGGGCCGGGAGATAACGCGCGAAAATCTCACCGAAACCGGCAACCGGCTCAGACGCGAACAGGGTCCCGGCGTACTGGCCCGGCTGGCCCTCGAGGCGCTCGCCGAAGTTGACCGGGCGGTGGTGGTCAGTATCCGTAATCCCGGGGAGGTTCAGGCCCTGCGCAGCCGGAAGGACTTCCTGCTGGTGGGAGTGGATGCACCGGTCCAGGTGCGATTCGAACGGGCCAGGCGGCGGGCCAGGACGGACGATGCTGCCACGCTCGAGGATTTCATCCGCCAGGAGGAGGCCGAGCTGAAAGGCAGCGAAACCGAACAACAGCTGGAGGCGGTCTTTCGCCTGAGCGACCGGATAATCGTCAACGACGGCAGCCTGGACGAGCTTTACCGGAAGGTGGAGGCCCTGCTGTGAAACGGCCGGCCTGGGACGAGTATTTCCTCAAGATGGCGATGCTGATCGCCGAACGCTCGACCTGCCTGCGCCACCACGTGGGAGCGGTCCTGGTCCGCGACCGCCGGGTCCTGTCCACCGGCTACAACGGCGCCGCCAGCGGCCTGGCCGACTGCCTGGAACAGGGCTGCCTGCGCGACGAGCAGGGGATCGAGTCCGGGACCCGGCACGAAATCTGCCGGGCCGTCCACGCCGAACAGAACGCGATCATCCAGGCCAGCCTGCACGGGGTTTCGGTCGCCGAGGCGACCATGTACTGCACACATTCGCCCTGCCTGATCTGCGCCAAGATGATAGTGAACGCCGGCATCAGACGGGTGGTATCGTTCACGCCCTATGCGGACCGGAACGCGCCCGAGCTGTTCCGCGAGGCCGGCACGCAGAGCGACCTCCTGCCCAGGCCGGAGCCGGAGATCAGGTTCAAGCCGTGAACCGCAGCCAGGCCGGATTCGTGCCCGATCCGCAAATAAAATGCGGATTGGGTATTTTTATATGACGATGGATTGAAGAAATGTCAGATGGTTTTCAGGAAGTAGTCGCAATCGCGCCCGGAGCTCTGCCGGACAGTGGAGAGTCCGCACTCAGAAGGATGATCCGGATCGCCGTGCCGCTGATTTTCAACCAGGGTTCGGTGATCATGATGCTGTTCGTCGACCGGATGTTTCTCTCCTGGTACGGCACCGATGAAATATCGGCGGTCTGGCCGGCCACATTCCTGCACATCGCCTGCAACACGGTATTCCTCGGCACCCTGGCCTTCATCAATGTTTTCGTGGCGCAGTATCACGGCGCGGGCAACCGCCGGATGTGTGCCTCCGCGGTCTGGCAGGGAGTTTATTTCAGCCTGGGCGCCTACCTGGTCCTGCTGGCGGTGATCCCGTTCGGCAGGCAGGTGTTCGACCTGTTCGGCCACCGGCCGGAAATCGCGCGGCTGGAGAGGACCTACTACACGGTGCTGATGGCCGGGGTGTCGATCACGTTCATGTTCAACAACGTGTTCGCCGCCTTTTTCACCGGCCGCGGCCAGAGCCAGATCACCATGAGCGCCAACGTGGCGGGCAACCTGCTGAACGTTTTCCTGGCCTGGGTGCTGATCTTCGGCCGGCTGGGCGCGCCGCGGCTGGGGATGCTGGGGGCGGCCCTGGCCACCGCCATCTCCTCGGCCCTGCCCCCGGCCATCATGTGCGCGTTCTTCCTGGGCCGGTCCTACCAGCCGGAATACGGCACGCGCACGGCCTGGAAGCCCCGGCCCAGGTTCATCCGGAGGCTCGTGCGCATGGGCTTCACTTCCGGCGCCCACGACCTGACCTATTTCATCGCCGTCACCCTGTTCTTCATGTTCATGGGCCGCGCCCTACCCGAATCGCTGGCAGCCAACAACATCGCCTGGTCGATCAATGACCTCCTGACCCTCTACATCCACGGGATCGCCCTGGCCGGCACCACGGTGCTGGCTCAGTGTATCGGCGCGGGGAAGCCGGAAGAGGGCGAGCGGCTGGCCTACCTGGTGGTCCGCTTCCTGATCGGCATGTCGCTGGTGATCGGCGTTTTCTACCTGGTGGCCCCCGAGGTGATTTTCAAGCTGTTCCGGCCGAGGACCGAGCGGCCGGACAACGTGCCGTTCGAGCTGATTCTTGGCAAAGGGCGGGTGATCCTGCTAATGATGATCGGCTACAACGTGCTCAATCCGCTGGTCTACACTTTCCGCCAGGCGCTGCGCGGTGCGGGCGACACCTCCTGGTTCGTCAAGGGCGCCGTGCCGATCGACCTGCTGCTTTTCATTCCGGGGGTCCTGTTGGCGGCCAGGTATTTCGGCTCGAACTACATCGTGCTCTGGAGCTGTTTTTTAGTCTATCTGGCGGTGCTGGGGACCGCGCATTTCCTGCGTTTCAGGAGCGGAGTGTGGAAGAGAATAGACCGCGATCATCTTTACGAGGAGATGTAGCTGTAATCGAGAGAGTCGGTTCAGCTTGACAACTGCCATCGCAAATCAATAATATCTAATATCGGTTCAAAATTATCGTAAGGGCGGTAAATGGAAATTACGCTGAACGCGGTATTAGTTTCTGTAATATTTCTCGTTCCAGGGTATGTGGGAAGATTGGCACAGAAAATATTTGGCCCCGTGCCAAACATAGAACCCATGGACGAAAAACTTCTGAATTATCTTTCGTTTTCTATATACGCAATAGCAATAACTACTATATTATTAATAGGTTTGGAGCGAGCCAAGCTTTTTTATGGTATATCATTGATTGATTCTTTCAATTACGGATTGCCGAATCAAATAAAGATTTCCCTTTCGGCTTTTTCGGTTTTAATTATCCTCCACTGTTTAATGAGCCCTATTTTGCTGGGACTGATATTTGGATATTTTCTACCCAGAATTCCTCGTTCGAATATCAATCAATATGATAATACCTGGATTGAATTCTTTTCATCTTTACGGGATACCTGTATTGTATACCTCAATTGCAAAGATGGTCAAAATGTTGCTGGTATTTTCGGTGACAGATCTTTCGTTTCGCTTGAACAAAAGAACAATGATTTGTTTTTGGAACAGGAGATACATGTCGATGAATCCGGCATGATGGTAGAGATCATTAAAGAATCGCGGGGAATATGGCTCAGGCAAAGTGATATCAGCCTTATGAAAATTTTTGATATTAATACCCTTGCCGAAAAAAAAGACATCGAGTAAATTAAAGGGGAGCTAAAAGCGGAGGTGAAAATGGCTTTCATCAAGAAGGGTAATGCCAGGCTGACGGGCACAACCAAGAGAATCGATCAAAAATCGGGCATGGTTAACGATTGCAAGACCGGGGAAAAATATAAACTCCTCGTCTCGAAAAGTAATCCATACGTAAAAAAGAGAGGCTGATTTCCAATTCGAGAAAAACAAAAGGGGCGCTCCAGACGGGTGCCCCTTTTTTATTTGTGCAGGATATTGTTCTCTTTTAAAAATACCCCTCCGCCTTGAGGAATTCGGCGTTGAGGATGGAGGCGCCGGCTGCACCCCGCACCGTGTTGTGCGACAGGAGCAGGAACTTGTAGTGGAAGATGTTGCAGGGCCTGATCCGGCCCACGGTCACGCTCATGCCCTTGCCGTGGTCGCGGTCGAACCGGGGCTGCGGCCGGTCGTCCTCGGTGCGCACGATTATCGGCTTTTCGGGGGCGGAGGGCAGCTTGAGCTCCTGGGGACGGCCCCGGAAATTTGCCAGCGCCGAGACGAACTGTTCCTGGGAGGGTTTCTTTTTCAGGGTGACGCTGGTGCATTCGAGGTGGCCGTCCAGCACGAACACGCGGTTGCACTGGGCGCTGATTTTGAATGAAGCGTCCACGAAAGCGGTCCCGGCCTCGACCCGGCCCAGCATCTTGAGCGGTTCGCGCTCCATCTTGGGTTCCTCACCGCCGATGTAGGGAATCACGTTGTCGATGATGTCCTGGGCGCTCACGCCGGGATAACCCGCGCCGCTGACCGCCTGCATGGTCACCACGTTCACCGCCTCCAGCCCGAAATTGTCGAGCAGGGGCTTGAGCGGGATCACCAGGCCCATGGTGGAACAATTGGAGTTGGTGACGATAAAGCCTTTCCAGCCGCGCTTCTTCTGCTGGTGCTCGAGAATGGCGATGTGTTCGGCGTTGATCTCGGGCAACAGGATCGGCACGTCGTCATCGTAGCGATGGTTGCGGGAGTTGCTGAACACGTAATAGCCGGCAGCCGCGAATTCTTCCTCGGCCGGTCCGGCCACGCTGGCGTCCATGGCGCTGAAAACGATCCGGCAGTCGAGGCCCGGCTTGACATCGCTGACCTTCATCTTTTTGACCCCGGCCGGAATGTCCGCACTCACCTTCCAGCGGCCCGCCACGGCTTCCTCGTACGTTTTCCCGGCGGAACGCTCGCTGGCGGCAACCTCGACCAGCTCGAAATAAGGGTGGCCTTCCAGAAGGGTAATGAACCGCTGTCCAACGGTGCCGGTGGCACCGAGCACTCCAACCTTGATCTTCTCCATCTCCCACCTCGAACTGCCTGGCAGTCCTGACAATAATTAGATTAGTTTCAAAAGAGGTCGATAAGCAATACGAAAAAAAATTAATTCGAAATATAATATTTTCGGTCTTTGTTTTCAATAAGGACGTAAAATTCAGGAGGGAAAACGTGAATCAGCGGGCCAGCCGGGCGAGGATGTCGGCGAGCAGCTTTTCGATGCGCGCCAGGTAGGTTTGCAGCTCGGTCGAGGGGACTTGGCCGGAAGCTTCCTCCAGGTAGTCCACCCCCTCGGTGGTGAT
>JAZDIG010000089.1:0-6101 GCA_043805105.1 Candidatus Glassiibacteriota bacterium
ACCACTCCGTAGACCGCCATCCCCATCATGGCGAAGGCGAAGAGTATCCCGATCGCCGGGTTGGCGATCTGCAGGCTGAATTCCCGCCCGCCCCAAATCTCAACCGCCGGCGAGAAGGGGATCACCGCAAAGGCCATCAGGCTGAAAAACCATGAGATAAAAGGCGCCAGCACGAACAGCGCGCGGTGGTCGGTCCTCGGGATGAACTCCTCCTTGGTGAACATCTTCAAGCCGTCGGCAATGATGTGGAACAGTCCCAGGAGCCTGAAGCCCAGGATGTCGGCCCGGTTGGCGCCGATTCGGTCCTGCATCACCGCGCTCTGCTTGCGCTCCACCCAGGTGAGCAGTCCCCCGAAGCCGAGTACGCCGTTGAGGACGATCACCGCGATTGCCGCTTTTACCAATAAATCGCTCACTGCCAGTCCACCCGATGGTTCAGTAGGTTTTTACCTTGCAGCCCTGCGGGCCGATTTTCCGGTAGTCGAGGCCCTTGAAAGCCTCTTCCTTCTGCGCCAGCTCGTCGAAAATCTCCTCGGCACAGGAGTACTTGAAGTTTCCGCCCAGCGCCACGCCCAGCCTCTGTACGATCTCCCAGCCCGGGAGCGATTCGCCCAGGGGGCCGAAGGCGCGGTTCTGCAATTGCACCATCCCCTCGAAGTTGGTCACCGTGCCCTCGCGTTCGGCGAAGGCGGCCGCCGGGAGCACGATAGCGGCCTGTTGGCCGGTGGCGCAGGAATTGGTGCCCACGTAGATCAGGCTGCCCACTTTGCCGAGCGCCTCGGCCCAGCCCTGGCCGTAAGTCTCGGGATAGCCGGCCGGATCGTGATAGAATATCACCAGCGCGCCGATTTTGCCGGCGGCGGCCATTTCCCGCAAGTCCCCGGCGGTCATCACCTCTTTTGAGGAATCGGTTAGGCCGAGTAATCCGGCGCCGGTGGTGTTCGGGTTCTTGTCCGCCTTGCGCAGGATCTTGTCCTCGCTGGGGGCGAAGTTGCCAGCGACGGTGAAAGCCACCCTGGCTCCGGGCAGGCATTCGGCCAGCAGCCGGCGCAGCAGGTAGAGCTCCTCATTGGCCGCCCAGCCGGAGACCAGCACCGCTACTTCCGTATCCTGGTCCGCGCTGCATTTTTTCAATTGGCCGGCCGCCACTTCCAGCGCCTCTTTCCAGCCGGTTTCCTCGAACCCGCCGCCGTTACGCACCAGGGGAGTTTCGATCCGGTCGTCATCGTCCACGAAGCCCACGCTCAGGCGGCCTTCGTCGCACATCCACCACTTGTTTACCTGGTCGTTCTGGCGGGGCCGCAGCCGGCTGAGCCTTCTGCCTTCGTTTTTCCAGGGACGCCTGAGGTTAAAATCGATGAAAATGTTGCAGCCGCGGGAACAGCGCGGACACACCGACAGCGCGCTCTCCAGGTACCACACCCTGGTCTTGAAGCGAAACTCTTTCGACAGGAGCGCGCCCACCGGGCAGATGTCGATGACGTTCATCGAATAGGGATTGTCGATCTGGCGGCCGGGGAAAACGTCCACGATCTCGCGGTCGCCGCGGCTGAAAAAGCCCAGCTCGCTGGTTTTCGGCACCTCGTTGCAGAAACGCACGCAACGGCTGCAGAGGATGCAGCGTTCCTGGTCGAGCATGACGTGCGGACCGATCTGCACCGCCTTCTTGGTCTTCTTGACCTTGTTTTCCCGTACCCGCGAAATGTACAGCCCGTGCTGCATGTAGTAAATCTGCAAGCCGCATTCGCCGGCCTGGTCGCAGACCGGGCAGTCGAGCGGATGGTTGACCAGGTGGAATTCGAGCATGGCCTTGCGAGCTTTCTTCACCCGCTCGTTCTTCGTCTGCACCGCCATGCCGTCGCCCACGGTCATGTAGCAGGCGATCTGCAGCTTGGGGATCTTTTCGATTTCGACCAGGCACATGCGGCAGGCTCCGGCGATGGACAGCCCGGGATGATAGCAGTAATGCGGGATGGCGATGCCCACGCTCTTGGCCGCTTCCAGAACGGTCGTGCCCTCGGCGAATTCATACTGGTTGCCGTCTATCGTCACCCTCACCATTTTCTTTTCGTCAGCCACGGCTGTTACGCTCCCACCGGTTCGCGCATCAGGCTTTTCTTCGATGACTTGACCGCCTTTTCGAACTCCGCCCTGAACTTGGTCAGGAAGCTGACCACCGGCATGGCCGCCGCATCGCCCAGCGGGCAGATGGTGTTGCCCATGATCATCTGGGCGATGTCCACCAGGTCGTCGAGATCCTGGCTGGTGCCGTGGCCCTCGACAATCCTGCTCATTATCCGGGTAATCCAGCCGGTGCCTTCGCGGCAGGGTGTGCACTGGCCGCAGGATTCATACGAATAGAACTTGCAGATTCGATGTAGCACCCTCACCAGGTCGGTGCTGTCGTCCATCACGATCAGGCCGCCGCTGCCCAGCATGGAGCCGATTTTGGCCAGGCTGTCGAAATCGAGGTTTACTGTTTCTGCTTCCTCCGGGGTGAGCACCGGGCAGCTTGAGCCGCCGGGGATCACCGCCTTGAGCTTACGGTCCTGGTGGAGGCCGCCGCAGTGCTCGTAGATCAGCTCCTTCATCGGCGTGCCCAGCGGCAGCTCGTACACGCCGGGCCGCTTCACGTGGCCGCTTACGCCGAAAAGCCGCGCCCCGCCGTTGCGCTCGATACCCAGGCCGGCGAAGTATTCCGGCCCTTTCTCGATCACGATCGGCACGTAGGAGAGGGTTTCGACGTTGTTGATGATGGTCGGCTTGCCGAACAGGCCCTTGACCGCGGGGAAAGGCGGCTTGAGCTTGGGCCAGCCCTTGAACCCCTCCAGGCTCGACAGCAGCGCGGTCTCCTCGCCGCAGATGTACGCGCCGGCGCCGCGATGCAGGTGGAAGCGGAGCGTTCTGCCCGAGCCGAAGATGTTCCGGCCGATGTAGCCCGCATGTTCGGCATCCTCGAGGGCCGCTTCCATGATCCGGGCCGGCTCGTAGTATTCGCCCCGCACGTAGATGTAGGCGTCCTCGGCCCCGAAACTGAGAGCGGCAATAATAGCGCCTTCCAGGAGCAGGTGGGGGGCGTTGAGCAGGATCTGACGGTCCTTGAATGTGCCCGGCTCGCTTTCGTCGGCATTGACCACCAGATAGCGGGGACCGGGATGGTCCTTGGGCACGAAACTCCATTTCAGGCCGGTGGGGAAGCCCGCTCCGCCAAGGCCGCGCAGGTTACTGGCCTTGACCGTGCTGATTATCTTATCGGCCGGCCAGTTTTCGGTGACTACCCGGCGGGCCGCGGCGTACCCGCCGCTGGCCTCATAGATGGGCAGCAGGTGTGAATCCTGTATCTCGAAAAAGCGGCTGATCAGCTTGACCCGGGCCATCTTCACTCCGCCTCGTCCAGTATCCGGTCCAGTTTCTCCGGGGTCAGGTTGCCATAGAACATTTCGTCCAGGAGCAGGTTGGGGGCCATTTCGCAGGCGCCCAGGCATTCGACGGTCCAGAGGGTGAATTTATTGTCCGGGGTGGTTTCCCCGGGCCCGATCCCGAGCTTTTCCCTGATCCTGGCCACCAGGTCTTCCGCGCCGCAGAGCAGGCAGCTCACGTTATCGCAGAGCATGATCAGGTGCCTGCCGACCGGCTTCTGCAGGTACATGACGTAAAAGGTGACCACCTGGTGGACGTAGGAGGCCGGCAGGTCGAGAAGGCCGGCGATGTAAATCTCCACCTCGGGCGTGATATGCCCGAACTGTTTCTGCGCCAGGTAGAGCACATCGCCGATCGCGGCTTTCTTCTGCGGATAGTGCTCGATGAGGTGCTTGACCTGTTCGAGCTTTTCGTCGTCGAATTGCACAGGCATAATACGGCCCATCCGGATCAGCGGTCGAGTTCGCCCGCGATCATGTTTATCGAACCGAAAGCGGGTACGATGTCGGCGATCATGTCGCCGACCAGCATTTCGTGCAGCGCGGCCATGGGGAAGAAGCACGGCCCCCGGCAGCGGGCCCGCATGGGCCGGCCGCTGCCATCGGAAACCAGGTAGAAGCCCAGCTCGCCGTTGGCGCCTTCCACCGCGTGGTAGGCTTCGCCCACCGGCGGTCGCACTCCCCAGTTGTCCATGACTTGCATGAAGTGCGCCATCAGGCCCTCGATGTTCCCATACGTTTCTTCCTTGGAGGGCAGGGTCAGCGTGCGGTCTCCCACCAGGTTGACGCGGCCGGCGTTGCGGCTGTCGGTGTAGTCGAGGGTGAGGTCCACTTTGGCTTTGGCGTCCACGTAGTCCTTGACCTGGCCTCGCTTGGCCAGCTCCACCATGTCGGCTCCGCTCAGCTCGTTGCCGTAGGCGTCCACGGCGATCGCACCGCCTGGAATCTGTTCGAGCGCCTGTTGAAGAATCCGCACGCTCTGGCGCATTTCCTCCATGCGTACCAGGTAGCGGCTGTAGCTGTCGCCGTCATCGGCGACTGGAATCTCGAAATCGAAACGGTCGTAAACCAGGTACGGAATGTCCTTGCGTACATCGTAGGGAACGCCCACCGCCCTCAGCAGCGGGCCGGTGATACCGTAGGCGATCGTGCGTTCGCGGTCGAGCCGGCCGATACCCTTCATCCGGTCGATGAAGATGCGGTTGCGGGTCAGCAGCTTGTCCACCTCCTTGATCACCACGAGGACCTCGGCCAGCACTCGCCGCAGCTTGTCCTCGAACCCCTCGGGCAAATCGGCCTTGACTCCGCCCACGCGCACGTAGCTGATCGTGATCCGGCCGCCGGTGAGCCACTCGATCAGGTCATAGAGGAATTCACGGGCCTTCATGAAGTAGAGGAAGACCGTCATGGCGCCCACTTCCATGGCCGCGGCGCCGATACAGGTCAGGTGGTCGACAAGCCGGCTAAGTTCGGAGACGATCACCCGGATGTACTGGCAGCGCTCGGGAACGGTCGCGCCGAAGAGCTTCTCCACGGCCAGGGCCCAGCCGACGTTGTTGATCAGGGGGCTGACGTAGTTGAGGCGGTCGGTATAGGGGAAGGCCTGGTTCCAGCCGACATGCTCGCAGTCCTTCTCGAAACAGCGGTGCAGGTAGCCGATTTCGACATCGGCGCCCAGCACTTTTTCACCTTCGAGTTCGGTGACAATCCGGATCACGCCGTGCATGGCGGGATGGGAGGGGCCGACGTTGATGAAGGCGGTTTCGGTATGACGATCTTTCGTGGTGGTCTTGCTTCCCATATTCGATTTTTTCCGCAGCCGTCAGCTGGGTGGGCCGATCAGAGGCTGACGCTTGTTGATCGGGTAATCCCGCCGCAGGGGGTGGCCTTCGAACGGCTCGTACATCAGCAGCCGCTTTAGATTCGGATGTCCCTTGAACACGACGCCGAACATGTCCCAGGTTTCCCGTTCCAGCCAGTCCGCCACGGGGTACAGGTCGGTGATCGTGGCCAGCTCGCACTTCTTTTCCTCGATTTGAACTCGCAGGCGGAGCCGTTCGTTACGCTGAATGCAGTGCAGATGGTAAACCACTTCGAACCGCGGCCGGCGCGGCTGGTAATCCACGCCGAACAGGTCGACCAGCATGTCGAACCCCAGCTCGTCGCGAAGGTGGCGAATCACTTCGTGGACAACCGCCGGAGCGATCACCGCCAGCGCATCGCCTTTGTCCAGGCCGCTTTCGATTATCGATTCGCCGAATTTCTCTTTGAGCGCGCCGAGAGTCTTGTTGTCGGTAGCCTGTTCCATACGGTTTCCGTCGCTTGGCCGTCCGCCAATCGCTATGGGCGGGCCGGGTTCAGTATTCCTGTTTCTGTTTGGCGATCTTTTCCTGCAGGAGCATGATGCCCTGGATCACGGTTTCGGGGCGCGGCGGGCAGCCCGGAATGTAGACGTCCACCGGGATGATCGTGTCGATCCCCTGAACGGTCGCGTAGTTGTCGTAAAAGCCGCCGGTGCAGGTGCAGACCCCGAAGGCGACTACCCATTTGGGCTCGCACATCTGGTCGTAGACGCGCTTCAAGAGCGGTGCGATCTTATGGCTGATCGTGCCCACCACGAACAGCAGGTCGGCCTGGCGCGGAGTGAACCTGGGGAAGGCGGCGCCGAATCGGTCGAGGTCG
>JAZDIG010000090.1:0-9405 GCA_043805105.1 Candidatus Glassiibacteriota bacterium
TACTGTCGTTGGAGGTGTTGTCCTCATCGTAATAGCCGCAGGCGATAGTGCGCATGCCCAGGCCGGAGAAATGGGCGAGGCTTTCCCGGCGTTTCTCGTGATACCAGCAGGCGATGATGAGGTCTTTCGGCACGTGGTTCCAGCTGCCGGTGAATGAGCCGTCCACGTGGTAGTAATAATTTCCGGTCCGTTCGCCGGCGTTGTGGTTGGGGTCGAGCATGTCGCTCCAGACCACCACTTCGGCGCCCGGGTCCGCTTCGCGGATGATCCCGGCCTGCCGGGTGATGCAGTCGCTGATAATTTCGCCCAGGGTCAGGCCGCGGTCGCGGCAGGCCTGGCAGGTGCCGCAGGCGCGGACTTCATCCACGCTCATGAACCAATATTTCGGGTCGATTGTCTCCTTGATTTTCCCGGCGATGGTGCGCCAGATGTCGTAGACCTTGGGTTCCGACACGCAGGCCGTGACCTGGGAAGCGTAGACGCTCACGCTGTGGTAATAACTCACCCGCAGCCGCTCGCCGTCTTTGATCCGGCTGTCGGCGGTGAGCCGGATCGGGGGGCCGTCGTGGTTGAAGCGGTGGTTGAGCTGCGGGTCTTCAACTTTTTCGTAGTCCCGGCCTTCCTCGTAGACCGTGCCGCTCTTTTCACCCTTGATCACCAGCGGCGTGCCGGGCCGGCGCAGCAGGTTGACCAGGCCGATCTCCTCCAGGCTCAGCCCGTCCAGCCAGAAACGGCCCGTTTGGGCGCCCCACATGCCGGTCTGAATTTCCACCTGGTCGTAGTTGCGGCTGTTGAACCCCACGGTCACTTCGGTCCAATCCGAATTCTGGCCCACGCGCGGCCGGATGTAGGTAAGCTGACGGTTTCCGCCCTTGACCTGCACGCGGAAATTGCCCGAGCCGAAGGGGTCGGACTCGTTGATCCCCTCGGTTTTGACCCACATCCTGAGCCGGTAGAGCCTGTCCGGGGATACTGTCACCCGCTTGATCAGCCGGCCCGGGTTGTCGCCGTCGCTTAAGCCCTCGAAGCGCAGCGCCGACTTGCCCTCGGACACCATCTCCTTGTCCACCAGCACGTGCCGGCCGAACTCGCCGGCGAACTCGAAACCGGGAACACCGTCCTTGCCGGACTTTTCGAACCCGCCGTTTTCCAGAGCTACCGGGGGGTCCGGCTCCAGCACCGCCTCGCGGCCCTTGACCACGAAAAGCGCATCGCGGACCGGCAGGCCCTCGGCCAGGTTCTGGTCGTGCGCCAGGAGCCCGCCGTTGTAGCCAACGTCCAGGCAGCGGGGCACCAGGTCCAGGCCCAGGCTGTCGCAGAAGCTCTTGACCTGGGCCAGCCGGCGGAACCAGTCCTCGCCCTTGAGGTCGATCCCATCGAAACCGGCTGACAGATAGACACCGTTCAAGCCATGTTCGGCGGCGGTGGTAAGAACGCCACGGATTTCCTCCACCTGCTGGTCATTGCCAAGGTTGCGGCTGATGTATACCCAGCGGATCGGGTAGGGCTGCGGTTTCTGCGCGCAGGAAATCAGAATCGCGGTGGAAGCGAACAGAATGACGGCGAACCTGAATAATCTCATTGCTCGACTCCTTCCCGGGGGTTGGCAGTTTCCCGCTTTGAGTACAAAGCGGACCATCACAGGCTGATCGCGATCACGTCGTAAACTTCGAGGCTGGGCACCACGAAACGGCAGATACCTTCCTCGAGAGTGAAATCGAGCTTAACAGTTCCGGTCAGGTCCGGCGAGAGAAGCCTTACTTCGCGGACTTTCTTCTCCCTGCCCGTGGTTACTTCCACCGGGATCCCGGCCAGCCGGCTGCCGGCCTTGTAGTTGACCAGGTGCACCGCCAAAAGGCCGGCTTTTTCCACCTGTTCGACCGCCACATAATCCGGAACTCCCACTTCCACGCTTAGCCGGCCGCCGGCCGCCCGGCGCACCACGCCGACCAGCTCCCGCCAGTTGGCCGGCAGGAGCCAGTTGGCCCGGCCCTCCTCCCCGCCCCAGGACCCGCTCCAGGAGTCGGCCTGCCGGCGGTCCGGGGGCACGATTTCCGGCACGTATATCACCCTTCCCCCGCGGGCCGTTTCGATCTTGTTGGAGAAAGCGCCGCCGCGGCCGTCTCTGCCACCCCTGGCGCTCTCGATGCCGATCAGGCCGGCCAGGGCCGGCTGCGGCCGACGGCGGGCCCAGCCGTCGTTGCGGGAGCTTTCACCCGTAAAGACCAGCGCTCCGCCCCCCTCGACGAACGCTCGGACCTTTTCCACGTTCTCGTCGCTCAGGTTGTTCTGGCCGGCCAATACGAGCACCCGGTAGCAGGACAGGTCATCCATCTGCTCGTCGTACACCAGGTCGAACGGCACCTGGCCCTGGATCATCGCCTGCTCGAACATGCACTGGTCGAGTTCGGCACGGTGGTTGTCGTAGGCCATGGTGGCGTAGCTGCGCAACAGGGCCGCATCCTCGCGGTTACGGGTGCCGGTGTAGAGGTCGCGGTTGGCCATGTAGAACCGGTAGTACTTGTATTCCGGGGTATCGGGGCGCAACTCGTTGACATCGGCCAGGGCTTGGTTGAACGCAAGGTTCTCCGCGTGCTGAAGGTCGGTGGCCTTATAGGTGAGAATCACGTTGTCGAGGGCGCGGCCGAGCTTGAAGGTGCGGATCTTGGAAATCAGCACGCCCCGGTCGTCGTAGTCCGCGTAGTTCTCCTCCTCGCTCCAGATCAGCTCCGTGTATTTCATGAACCAGGGATGCCAGAGGGCGGCCTGGAAAGCCCGGTTGCGGCCGAGAATCCCGTGCGGGTTGACGTCGATGGCGATTTCCGGCTTGAGCGAGCGGGCGAAGGCGGTCATCTCCCGCAGCCAGTCGGCCATCACCCAGCAGCGGAAGTCGATCCATTCCTGCTGGATCGGGTCCACGATTTCGCGGATGTCATCCGGCCGGTTGGTCTGGTTCCACTCCGGCGGCGGTATCAGGCGCAAATTCGTATGGCCGAAACGCTCGATCCGCTGCTTGTCGGTGGGGTACTTGCGTTCGAGGTATTCCCGGAACGCCTCGACCACCACCGGACTCTTGTCCGATTCCGGCTCGGCGTTGCAGTCGAAATTGTCGAAATGCAGCAGGTCGGTGTTGCATTTTTCGATCAGAGTGCGGAGTATCTTTTCCTTGTAATATTGCCGGTAATCCGGATGGATCAGGCTGGGCTTGTACCGGTAGGACTGCTGGAAGCCGTAGCTCAGGAGGATCGGCCGGCCCAGCTCGTCGCGCTGGACCCAGTCTTTGGCTGCCGGCTCCTCGGCGTAGAAAGTCTCCGGCACCAGGGTCATCACCTGGCAGTAGGTGTCGAGCTTCATGCCGTGTTGATGCACCAGTTTCGAAAGCTGAGCCAACTGCTCCATCTCGCTCTTTTCCGCCTCGTAGCCGAAGCCCTTGTAGCCGTGGGTGTGGAACACCTCGATCCCGGCGTTTTTGGCCGCGATCACGGTTTGTTCGCTGTGCTCGCCGAGCCACTCCTGCCATTGGGGATCGAACTGAGCGCCGCCGCCCTTGCGGATCCGGAAAATAAAGGCCTCGTGATTGCCCCAGCCCAGCACCACCCCCCGGTCGATCCAGCTCGCGCGCTGAGGCTGGTAAAACTTTTTCTGCCCGGCTGCGGGCGGCGCGCCGGTAGAAAGAACGAGTATCAGAAGAAACGGCACCCAAGCGGCTTTCATGAAAGCCTCCTCTGGAGGTAATGTCGCCGCCCGGCGCAAGGCCACTCGCCCCGGACGGCCGGTTCCCCGTAAACGGCAAGCTGCCGGGAATCATTCCACGGCCAGGTATTCCAGCACTTTCAGGGCGATCCACTTATGGGTTTCGGGATTGAAGTGGATCATGTCCACGGCGAACACGCTTTCCGGCTCCCGGCGGTCGAGCGTACCGGCCAGGTCGATCCAGCCCGTGGCCAGTGTCTCACGCACCCGGCGCATCTGTTCGCGGAGCGAGAGGAAGGTCTCCAGCTCCCGGCCGCTGCGCTCCTGGCTCAGCGGATAACTGAGAATCACCACTTCACCGCCCACCGCCCGCAGCCGGTTGACGATCCCGCTCAGGTTGGCGAAGTACTCCTCGGCGGTGACTTTCGGCCGCTCGTCGTTCCACCAGCGGCTGTCGTTGCCGCCCAGCATGACGAAGGAGATATCCGGCCGGTGCGCCACGAGATCAGCGTCCATCCGCTCCAGGGCCTCTCCGCTGTCGTCCCCGCCTTTGCCGGCATTGACCACTTTGACCCGGGGATTCACTTGCTTCAGTACCGCCGCCACGATATCCGGGAAGGGAGCCTGGGTGGCCCAGTGAATGCCGTCCATGTGCGAATCCCCCAGGAAGCCGACTGTTTTCGGCGGGAGCCTGCGCAGGCCCGTGAGGAGAATCCGGCAGGCGGGGTCCGCCATCAATTGGGCGGCCAGCGTGTCGGCGGTAACCTGGCCGCTGAACTTGCTGCCCCAGTTATTGAGCTTGATGAATGTGATGAAATATTCGAACGGCCCGGTAGCGTACGGCATCCCGCCGGTGGCTTTAGACGCCTGAGCCGCCAATTCTTCGAGCCGGCTTCGGGGGACGTCGGCCAGGCCGAGGTCTTTCAGGGTGAGCGGGCAGCCGAGAGAGACCAGAAAGGGCAGCAGGTCCTGCATCAGGGTGCCGTCGCGCTCCACCTCCAGGCAGAGCTGGACAGCGGCGGCATATCCAGCCAGGAGCGGCTCGGCAGCTTCATCGAACTCCGGCGCCTGCCGCAGCACGCTCTGCACCACCGCGGCCGGATCGTCTTCGGCGGCCGGGTTCTCGAGCTTCCCCGCCGTGCCGGCGAACTCCCCGACTTGACCGGCGCAGCCGCCTTTGCCGCTCTCGACGTATTCCGCCACACAGTGGGGATCGAGCTTCAGCACGGCGGTAAACAAACGGTCAGCCTCGGCCGCTTTACCGGCCAGCTCGGCCTTGCCGGCCATTGCCAGGTGTTCGTAGCGGATTATCTTCAGGCAGGCTTCGGCCACCCGGGCCGCCCTGGTCCCGGGAGATTCGAAAAGCGTACAGGCCGAAACCAGAAGAAAGGCCAGTCCCCAGAATGCCAGAATCTCTCTCTTCATATAAGTCTCTCCACTATTATTTGCCGGTCAGTAAGGAATCCTGATTTCGTGGGTCACGCCCTCGAAGGTGACCTGCATTTCCGGGCCGTAAACTGTTACCGTAACCGGCGGGTCGACCGGCTGCCGGCCCCGGGTGCCGTCCACGTAGATCACCACCGGGGTGTTGGAAGGCACGGCCCGGGCGCTGCGCCAGTAGGGGAAAGCGCCGCGGCCGCCCTGATTGTGCGAGTGCAGCCAGCCTGGACGCGGTTTTACCAGCTCCCAGCGCAGGCTCCCCGGCGGGGCCTGGATCACTTTCATGGTCGAATGATTGTCGCCGCCATGAATGGTGAGCCGGCTTTCCTCCTCCTCGGCTTTCAGCTCCTGACCGTGCGGCACGCTGATCCCGTAGCCTCCCAGGTGCAGGAAGAGCGGCCGGCCGCAGTTGTGCCAGAACACGTGCACTTCGCCGCTGTTGCCGACCAGGGTGTGGGTAATCACTTCGCCGAAATCGTACCAGGTGGTGTCCGCCTTTTCCAGGTCCACCTCGGGGATGCTCTCCTCACTGACCAGGTGGTCCTCGGTCACCCGGATCGCCCTCGGCCGCTCCCGGTAATGCCAGTTTTCACCGTCCGGGGAGGTTCCGTTGCGGCCGGCGCCCAGGTCCGGCCCGCCCTCCCCGGTACAGACCCAGCCCAGGTAGCTCGAATAAGCGTACTGGCAGTACTTGATCCCGCGCTGCCACTGGCCCCAGTGGCTGAACGGCTGGCCCACCGGGTAGAGCCGCGCCTCCCCGTCGATCGGACTGACTTTCACCAGCATCTGCGCCGCCGGCAGGGCCCGGCGGCCGCCGGCCTGATCGGCCGGCATGGGCAGCTCGGGGTCGGTCCAGAACGGATCGTCTTCCGGCACCAGCAGGCTCACCAGGCCCTGCACTGCCCAGTAGGGCGCACCCCGGTCGATATACGGCTCCGCGACCACGGTGTTGGGTCCGAGGAAACCCGGTTCCAAGAGTCCCCGCTCGCTCAGTGCGCCGCGCTCCCAGAAGTATTTCAGGCAGCCCGAGGCGATCCGGCGCGCCTGGCCCGGAGCCAGAGTGCAGGTGCCGTCCAGTACGCTCCAGCCCACCGGCGCGATACTGGCGAAACGATAAGTGGTCGACCGCCCCCAGGCGATGTGCGCGCCGTCCCGGCCGAAAAAGTAAGGGTAACTTTCGAAGAATTCCCCGGTCGTCCGCCGGACAAATTCGCCGAACCGGTCGTGCCAGGGTTCGTAGAAGCGGGTGAGGGCATGGTTGTAAAGCTGGAAGGCCCAGAAGTTATACAGGTCGAAGCTGCGGTTGCCGCCGTCGATGAACCAGCCGTCCCCGCGGTACCAGCCCATCAGCCGCTGAAACATCGCGGTGAGGAACTCGCGGTTGGAATCCACCCCGCGGTGTTCGAGAACCGGCACCGCGATCTGGTGGAACTGCCAGTGGTTGCAGTCGTAAGCCTGGTTGTAGGCCAGGTCTTTGAGGTAAGCCAGGACGTTCTTCTTTTCTTCCGGTGTCAGCGGCTCCCAGAAATATTCGGGGCTGATGTTGATCGCCATCGCCAGGCTGGTGCCGAAAACGTCGTACTTGGGATGGTCGCCCCAGAAGTGTAGGCTGTTCCGGTCCGTGCCCCGGCGCACTTCCTTCAGGTACGGCTCCACGATCGATCCCTTCCAGCCGGGGATCCGGTCGCTGCCGGTGGCGGAAGTGTAGACCGCCACCAGGAACAGGCTGCGGTCGAAGGCTTCCTTGCTGCCGCCCACGTCGAACAAGTGGGCGAAGTGGCCGGTCTCGCGCGGGTCCCCCACCAGCTCGGGCATGCCGCTTTCGGCGCTGAAATAGGGCAATATCCCGCCGATGATCTTTTGAGAAATCTCGATCCAGTGGGCGCGGGTATAGCCGGTGTAGGGGCTGCGCGTGAAATCGAGCGCCGCCTCGAGCCCGGCCCGCGCCGGCTGCGGACCCTCCTTCGCAGCCGCGGCCGGGGCCGAAACTCCGACCAGCAGGGCCAGAACCGCACCCCGGACGATAGTTCCGCCTCTATAAAATCCGGCCGGCATCTGTTCCTCCTCTCCGGCAGTCGGGCTCGGCTGTCACTTACGGGTCAGGCCCACAGTCATCGCCCGCAGGTCCCAGTCGACCGTGGCGGCGTAATCCGCGCATTCAAGATTGAGTTTGGCTGTCAGCTTACTGCCATCCGCGGGAGCTTCACCGGACATGCCGACACTTAAATCAAACTTCGCACCGGCGTCCCTGGCCCGCAGAACAGCCACCACGAAAGACCTGCCGTTCCTAAACCGGGGCTGATACACCAGCCGTTGGGTCTGTTTGACTTCATCGTGCGGTTGTAATACATCCCAAACTCCCCAGTTGAGGTTAGTCTTCAATCCCGATGCCTCTTTCCCCTCAAATTTCATCTCATCCGTAATGATCATATCGCCCATGATACGCACATCCAGAGCGGCATCCCCAACCCTGGCGCTGACCAGGCCGAACGATTCGCTGATTTCCGCCTCCACCGGGAAGTGCAACAGCCATTCGGCGCTCGGTTCCTGCACTACGGTGCGGCTGGAGATCGCCAGGCGGATCAGCCGCCAGTTGGGCGGCAGGTTCGCCAAGCGCACCGCCACCCGGCTGCCGGTCTTGAGCTGAACATTGGGGGTCACCTGGTAATTGTTATCCGTTTCGCGGTTGGTGTTCTGCCAGGAATTGACCACTTTGCCGTCCACCACCAGCTCCATCGTGGCCTGGCCCGGGTAGTTGTCCAGGTAGTTCACCGCGATCCGGTAGGTCCCCGGCTTGCCCTCGAAGATCGTATACGCCTCGCCTCCCTTGCCGACCACATATCGGCCGTAGCCGTACTCCAGCTCACCCTCGATCTTCAGATTCCCGGAGGGGATACTGAAGAGCGTGCCGGTGCTGTCGAGCACGATTTCATCGGCCACCACCAGGATGTCGGGCTTAAGGAAGAGGTAGTGGCGCTGGAAGCGCCTGAGGCCCAGGTCCGGGTGGTAAGCCCGGGTCGCATCGCCCACCACGTAGTCGAATCCCTCGCCTTCCTCGGCGTGAATCACCGTAGGATACTGCCGGTAATGAAGGCATTCGGCCACGCCCATCCAGGCGATGTCGGCGCCCATCTGGTCGTTGCCCTTGAACAGCAGCGTATTATGGTTGGCCGTGCGCTTGAAAGTGTTGTAGAGCGGGTCGATGGCGAGCTGCCGGCCGTGGGAGAAAAACTGGAAGCTGGCCGCATCCGGTTCCTGATGGTTGGTGCCCCAGTCCCATTCGGCGGTGAGCGAGTGGCTGCGGCCCATGAAGGGTCCGCACTTGAGACCGACCAGGGTGGCATTGGGATCGTTCCAGGCCGAGCGCATCATCACCTGGTCGTTTTCCGTGAAGTGGCGGAACGTCCCCGCTCCGTCCGGTGGGGTTTCAGCCACCGCGGGGTCGTACCAGAGGATCGACCAGTAGTCGGCCGAGGCCAGGCCCTTATCCTCCAACTCGATCAGGTGCCGGCCCAGCCACTGCGCCAGGCCGTCGCCGAAGCGCGAGGCGGCCAGAAAAATCTGCGGCTCGGGACCATGCCAGTTCACGTGCCGGGGAGCGTCGCCGAAAGTCATCGCCCATTCGGTGGCGGTCTGCGCCGGCAGCAGGCTGTGCAGCACCCAGGCCGGGAAATTCTTCAGGCCCGGAGCAGCGGAATAGTCCTGGCCCAGCAGGGTGCGCGACAATTCCACGTAGCGCCAGAGATATTCGTAGTCGTAAGCGCCGTAGCTGATCCCCTCCAGGGATGTGCCGTCCGCCGGCAGGGATTCGATCACCGTCCGGTAGAAGTCCTCGGAGTTGGCGAGCCACTTGCCGGCGTCCGGATGTTCGCCGTAAAGGGCGCAGGCGGCGTAAAAGAGCCCGCAGAAGTTACTGAGTCCGTGGTTCTGGAAGTATTGGTTGTGATACCAGACCCGGCCGGTGGTCATCCGCTCGTACTCGCCCTCGCAGGCCAGCCCCAGCCGGCCGGCGATCTTTTCGCGCTCGGCCTCGGTAAGCTCAGGGTAGAGCCAGTCGTAGGCTAGGGCCATGCCCTGCAGCAGGTGGCCGTGGATCAGGTCGTTCTGGGGGTCCCATTCGGGAGTGTCGGCCAGCTTGAGCAGGTAGGAGCGGGCGGCCTCCAGCTGGGAGCCGTCACCGGTAATCAGCCAGGCGAAAGCCAGGTCCGGGGCCAGCCCGCCGTGGCCGCGGTTGAGCTCCGCCGGCAGGGGCCGGGCGGCGGCTTCGAGCAT
>JAZDIG010000091.1:0-4491 GCA_043805105.1 Candidatus Glassiibacteriota bacterium
CGGAATAATGGACGAAGACATCCTGTCCATTCTCCTGTTCGATAAATCCAAAGCCTTTGGATTCATTGAACCATTTCACTCTTCCCTTCGCCATCGAAGAACACTCCTACTGCAAAATGGAAAATGAATAGCTGCCACAGCATATAAAGCCTTTCTGCAGCTACAAAAAAAGCAGGAGAAGGCAAAGCTTCCCCTGCCGACGCATTAAGTGTAACATCCTTTCAGTTTTTTAGCAAGTGTTAAATTTGAGTGGACCTGGAAAGGGCCGCCAGCTAAAAAATGTCCCACTTCAAACCAATCGGCACAATTCAGTTTTTAAAGAAATCTTTCGGGAACATCCGGTTAAGCATGAGCCATGATCTCAGGTCGCCCCGCTTTAAGGCATAGCTTATCATCGGAACGATGCACCCGCAGGTTCTGCAATTGACTCTCGCGCCCAGAACACAGAGCTTCTTCTGGTCCATTTTGGCATCTAAAGATATAAAGTTCTTACCTTTGAAAAAGCAGTGAGCGTGATGCTCTTTATTTTTTAATAGCTTGATAATATAAGGCGTCATAAAAAAACGATCTTGTTCTTTTTCCAAGCTTCCCTGAGTTTCGCGATGGTCCACTCCAGTTCTTTTCCAGTGAGAAGCAGGGGGTCGTTTTCCTGCATATGCGAGGTGTATGAACTGAAAGCAATGCCCTCGACGTTCGTCTCTCTGGCTAAATCTATCAGCTCATCTATGTACAAATAATTCGTCTTTGAAAGGGTAGGTGAAATAATCACCCTCTTGTCGCCCTTAATATTGCTTACGACAGTGTCGAATACATTCGCCCTTCTAATCTTATTATGGATTTCTTTCGGCCCGTCGATACTGATGAACAATCTCCTCCTGATATGATCCGGTATCTTTACCACTCCGTTGGAAGCGATGGCGAGGCCTTTGAATATACGGTCGGCCATCTCAATCACGTTTGATCTCAGCGAGGGCTCTCCGCCGGTCAAAAAAGCGAACGCTACGCCCCTGGACTTGTGTTCCAGAAAAACGTTTCCCCATTCGTCATCTGAATACTCATTCTCGAGATTTATTCCTTTCATCCAGTAGCAATGTTCGCAGTTGAGGTTGCATCTCGAGGTTATCTCGTAGCTTGAGACTCTCGGGAATGCGCTACTCTTCTTGAAATCTCTCAGGAATTTTTAGGAATCTGATGAATTTGGACACGCTGTCCTCGTCACGACAAATTTCCAAAGACCGGTTCTGCGGAGCCGAATTAATAGTGTCTTAATCAAAAGTTAGTGTCAATATGGATTGAAACCGGAGGAAATGGATGAACAATTCCGCAGGTATGTCCATAAAAAAGGATGCACAAGTATTATCCAGCCCGTCTGAAAAAGCAAGGGTCTGCTCAAATCGAACAGGCCCTTAGTGAGGGGGAAGCCTTATTTCAAGTTATGACCTGACCTTTAAGTCACGACTTGGAGCTGGAACTGTACGTTAAAGGCTGAATGAATAATTAACGTGTGAAAGGGGCGCAGGCATCTGCAGGCCGTGTCGAACAGGCAGCCGCAGGGGAAACGCAATCATCTGCCTGCCGACCGGCCGTGGCTCAAGAATTATTCACTCCGGTTCCTCCGGAATAAATCATCTCGTGCTCAGCCTTCTTACCGGGTGCCGCCCATATCATCCGGCCCTGATTCACTACTCGAGCCGGCCGGCGCTCCACAGTATCGCCCTTTTCACCAGCTCCCGGTAGGCCGGATTAAGATGGGCCAGGCGGTCGTGGCCCAGCTGGATGCAGACCACCCGCGACTTGTCGTAAGGGCTGATCCAGGCCAATGGGCCATCGCTGGTGGGCTCGTCGGTTTCGAGGAGCACCTTCACTTTCGGTGAAATCCACATCCCTTTGTAGGTCTCGTCCCGCAGGTGCAAGGGCCCGATGTCAGCGGTTACCGGGTGCGATCCGACAGGCCGGACGAAAAGCTCGACATCGTGCAGGTAAGTGGAGGCCGGTGTCTCTCCTTCCACCTGCAGGACGTACCTGCCGCCCACCACCGTACTCCACCACCAGTCCCAGGAGTTGTAATCGGCGATAGCGTGATGGAGCACCACCAGGCCTTTGCCGCTTTCCACGAAAGATCGGAGGTTGTTTTTACCCGTCTGGTCGAGCTCCGAGGAAAGATCGTAAAGCACCAGCACGTCGTACTTGTCCCGGATATCCGAGCTGAAAGCCTCCACGTTCGAAACCGCATGTTTCCAGTTAAGCCATTTCCCCTCGAACAGGGTGTAAAACTCCGTGTCGAAGTCGTGGCCGCCGGTGACCACCAGGGCCCTGACTGCTCCGGGGTCCCTGGCGAAAATGTCGGACCCGCCCGGCAGCGTCACCTTGCCGGTGGCGGCCCACTCGCAGCCGCGCAAAAAAGTGGCGATGAATCCCGGTTCGACCAGCGCGGTCAGGTTGTGTCCCAGGGCGGTATAGAATGTCCGGCCCTTGCCGTAATTGACCGTCCAGAGGATCGGCTCGTCCTTGCCGGTGCCGCCGGTGGAGGTGTCGCTGAATGCGGTGGCGATGACGTGGGTTTCCGGCTCCATCTGTGGATTGTGGTAGAGCTCATCGGTGGCGATGAAGCTTTCGGCCAGACCCGCGGCAACCGGATGCTCCCGGTCGATTAATTTCACGGCAAAGGAATGCCTTTGGCCGTGACTGGTTTTCGGCGGCCCCTCGACCCAGATTCCCCCAACCATTTTAGCCCAGGCTGGCCAGGGCGGCTCGAAAATCCCGGTGCGCTTGTGACGGTCGGCCAGCAGCTCCATTTCACCGAACGAGTAGTTGGCGCCGTGCACCGCCACCAGCCCTTTGCCTCCCTTGACGAAATCCTCCACCGCGGTTTCGGCCTTCCGGCCCCAGCGCGGTCCGCAATAATCCACTACCAGGAGGTCGTAAGGCTCGAGGGTCCGGGCGGTCAGGCCGGCCGGCTCCTCTGCTACCCGCACGTCGAAACGGCCGCTCTCGAGCAGGCGTTCCTTGAGAAAGGGCGCGCTGTTACGCCACTCGTGGTTGTTGCGGCCGGTGAGGATCAACACGCGGACAGCCCCAGGAGCGAAAAACTGGTCCAGGCTGGTATTTGAATCCGAGCACGAGGTCAGGCCCGTCAATCCCAGGACCACCAACAGCAGCCTTCCAACCGATAATTGGTTTTTCAGCATCAGGCCACTCCGGCTTTTTCGATTACGTTTTGCAAATGGGCCAGGCTTCTGGCGGCCTGTTCCGGCGTCCCGCACTCGACTGAGAGCACTCCGGAAAAGCCGGCCCCGGCCAGGATTCCGACCACTTTCGTCCAGTCGATCACGCCGTCGCCGCAGGCGCAGCCCACCGGGGTGCCGGTCACTTTCCCCCGCTCCTCGGCCGACTTTTTCAGCTCGATGTCCTTGGCGTGCACGTGGACCACCAGGTGCGAGGCGGCTTTCAGCCCCTGGTAGGGGTCTTCTCCGCCCAGGTAGGCGTTGCCCAGATCGTAGTTCACTTTCAGATACGGTGAATCGACCAGGGTGGCGATCCGCATGAGGCCCTTGGTCCGGCAAGATATGCTCTGGTGCGGCTCGATACCGAGGTAAATTCCATAACGTTCGGCGGTGCGCAGGGCCATGGTCAGGGTGTACTTCATAATCTGGAAGCATTCCTCATCGGTCAGCCAGGAGGGCCGGATCCCCTCGTCCGTGTTGACCACCGGCGCACCGACCGCACTGGCGAAGCGGATGGCCCGGGTGAGGTAGGGCACGCTGATCTCCGGCCTCATCAGCGGGCAGTGGGAACTCAGCCCGGAGGCTTTCACCCCGTAGCGGTCGAGGATCTCTTTCATCTCCAGCGGGTCCTCATCCATGGACCAGGAATGGAAGTAGCCCGCCTCGCTCAGGAGCTCCCGGCCGATGTGCACCATCGGTTCCACGTACTTGTAGCCTATTTCCGCCGCCCGCTGCACTCCCGCCTGGAAGGGTTTGTCCTGGCAGCGGATGAACTCCATGTTTACTCCCACGGCGATACTCATACCTCCCACTCCTTCCGCCATTCGACCCGCCGTTTCTCTTTATAGGCGATATTGCCGATATGGCAGGCCATTGCCGAGTAATGGCCCTCGACCGCATCGGCATTGGGGACCTTGCGCGAGCGCAGGCAGTCGAGCCAGTTCGCCAGGTGAGGTTTTGCCGAGCCGTAGGGCACTTTTACCGTCATTTCGCTGGCCGGCTTGTCCTCCCCCGAGGTGAGGAACTTATAGCCCTCGCGGAAAATCGACAGGCTGCCGCCGGTGCCCATGAACACTATATCCGCCACTTCCGGGCTGGCCATATCCGTGATCGTCCCCTCGAAGGTGACGTTCACCTTGGGGTAATCGACAATCAGATTGATGTTGTCCGGAGTGTCGCGGCCATCGGCGTACTGGTAGATACCGCCCAGCGCCACCGCGGAGATGGGTTTTTTGAGGCCGAGATACCAGTGGACTACGTCCACCAT